>JANTFF010000143.1 GCA_024763575.1 Sulfurovum sp. | reverse complement strand
GCCTTCAAGACTATAAATCAGAAAGCCTTTCAAATTCAGACTCGTTGGAGTTTGCTAGTTAGGAAGCCTCTAGCTCTTTAGCTAGAGGTAGTTCACGTTTACTTTTAGATTGCACCCTCAGTTGCTACCTTAAAAACCCAAGAAATTTCAAAAAAATTTCTAATTTTTAAATTAAAATATCAAATTATCCTTAGATAACTTTAGAAATAAATTCAGCTTGAATATGAGCCATAGCAATATTAACTTCTAATATTTTAACTCTAACTCTATCAAATAACATTACACTATCTCCTCTAAGATTAACACTCACTCCTTTTATATCAGCATCTAACACAGCTTTGGCGTTTTCTCCAGCTTCTACTATATGTGCTTCAAACTCTACACCTTTTTGAGTCTCTGCCCAACGACAAAGTTTTCTATCTCTAAAATCCCACTCTGCTTTTGTACTCTCTCGCTCTAGTTCTGAAACTCTAGCACATATGGGTTCTATATTTCTTAGTAGATACTCTTTTTGCTCTTTATCATCTTTTAAATCTGCTTTTATTAAACGATGTAAAATCAAATCAGAGTATCTTCTAATAGGTGAGGTGAAATGGCTATAGTGGCTAAATCCTAATCCAAAATGTCCCTCATTGGTTGCTGAGTATGTAGCCTGTTTGAGTGATTTTATAATCATCTCATCAACTTCACTAGCTATTCCCATACTATCAGCCTCTTTTTGAATAGCTCTAATAAGTGAGGGACTATCATCATAATCTTTGACAAATAGACCAATAGAGGCTAACTCTTGGAGTAACTCTTCTAGTTTACTAAGTTGTGGTGGCAAGTGAACCCTAAATATACCATAATCTCCTATTCTCTTGGCACTAGCTTGATTGGCTAAAAGCATACACTCCTCTATTAGTGAGTGTGATGGTGTTCCTGTCTCTATTTGAGTTTTTACTAGATTGTGTTCACTATCTATTGTTAGTTTTATCTCTTCACTTCTAAAATCAAATCCATCTTTTAACCTTTTGGTTCTAAGTCTTTGAGTGATTTTTTGTAGAGGTAGGAGATAATCTAATATTCTCTTTTCATGCTCTTTGATAATATCTACACCACTATTTTCTATAATTTTATCTATTTCATCATAATTAAATCTCCGTTTGGAGTGAATAATAGCTTCAAAAAACTCCTCTTTTAGAGGTAGTAGGGTATCTCTATCTAACTTTATTTTGGATACAAAAGCTAATCTATCCTCATGAGGTTTGAGTGAACATATATTTTCACTAAGCTCTCGTGGTAACATAGGAAAAGATTTATGAGGAAAATATGTTGTAAAACCTCTTCGTTTTGCCTCTTGGTCTATAGGGCTAAAGTAATCAACATAGTGACTAACATCAGCAATAGCTACAAATAGAGTATAAGTTTTTATATCAAAATATATAGCATCATCAAAATCTTTGGCTGTTACTGGGTCAATAGTACAAAAATCCAACTCTCTTAAATCTATACGATTTGGATGCTTATCTGCATTTACAAACTTTTCAACTTTTTTGGCTTGGTCTATACAATCTTGTTCAAACTTATCTGCTCTATTGTATAGAGCTAGTGATATTTTCTCATCTACTTTTGGGTCTGATAAATCTCCAAAAACTTCTAAAACCCTATCTGTTAAGCTATCAACTTTTAGCACAGTCCCAATTTTAAAGGCTTTTAAATCCATTCCCTCCATAACTGCGTGAGAGGGTAGTCCTGTTTTTATATTAAGTATCTCAAAGGTATCTACTTCATTTCTATTTGTATATAAAATATTAAATATATGTGCCTGTTTTACTACTAATACCACTTTAGCAGAGGCTCTTCCTCTCCTAGCTATAATTCGTTTGACTACAACCACATCTCCATGATTTGCATCACCTATATCATCAGGTTCTATCAGTAAATCTTTTTGCTCGGCTGTAGATGCTTCTACAAATCCTTTGCCTTGTTTATTTATATATAGTCGCCCTACTCTATAAAGTGATTTGAGTTTCCATAATCCATCTATCTCTTCTATAACACTCATCTGTTTTAATGATTGGAAACTATTTTTATCTTCTAACTCTAAATCACTCTCCAAAAATCCATTTTGGAGTTGTATAGCAAAAGGACTCATCTAATAGCCTCATTATCAAGTTCTCCTGATTTTAATTTAGACATATAATCTTTGAGATAACCTTTGACATCTCCTGACATAATAACAATACCAAATATATTAGGAATAGCCAGAGCCAAAAATAGAATAGAGCTAAAATCAACCATTAATCCAGTATTAACAATAGTAGCAATAACTATAAATGCCAAAAATATAAGTTTAAAGACAATAGAAGATTTGATACCAAAGATATAAACCCAAGCTCTCTCTCCGTAATATGACCAAGAAATCATAGTAGAAAAAGCAAACATAAAAATAGCAAATCCTAAAATATGAGGAAACCAACTTACTACTGAACCAAAGGCAGCAGAGGTTAAATTAGCTCCCTGTTTCGCTGAAATAATTGCATCTAATTCAGGTGTTCCACCTGTATATACACCTGTAATAATCACAACCAAAGCAGTCATAGTACAGACTATAATTGTATCTACAAAAGGTTCATATAGGGATACTAGCCCTTGGCGAATTGGGTATTTGACTCGTGCAGGAGCATGAGCAATCGCAGCAGAACCTAATCCTGCTTCATTTGAAAATACTGCTCTTTGAAATCCTTGTGCCATAGCTCCAAACATTCCACCTGCTACAGCAGTTGGAGTAAATGCCTCTTTAAATATCAAAATAAAAGCATCATCAATAAGACTAAAGTTTACAAAAAGTACCCAAAAGACCATAATCAGATAAAATACAACCATAAAAGGAACAATTCTCTCAGCCACATTAGCAATTCTCTTAATCCCTCCAATAATAACAAGTCCTGTAATAAATGCTAATATAATTCCAAAAACATAAGGGTAGTCATTGAAAAAAGAAATCTCATGTTGCATAATTCCTAATGATTGTGAGACTTGAAAAGTATTTCCTGCTCCAATAGCTCCCAAAATCAAAAATATTGCATAGATAAAAGCTAGATACTTACCAGTTTTGACCCACCCTTTGGTAGCAAAACCTTTAGATAAATACTCCATAGCACCACCCATAATAGTACCATCGGGTAAAAACTCTCTATATTTAATAGATAGAGTAACTTCAGTAAATTTAAGTGTCATACCCAAAAATCCTGCCATTATCATCCAAAAAGCAGCTCCAGCTCCTCCTAATGATATGGCTATAGATACAGCTGCTATATTACCTATTCCCACAGTAGCAGATAGAGCAGTTGTGAGTGATTGAAAAGGAGTAATAATACCTTTATCTTGTGTAGTATGGTATTTACCTCGTACAATTGCCAAAGAGTGAGGTAACATTTTGAGATTGACAAATCCCATTTTAAAGGTCAGATATACCCCTCCTGCAACTAGCCATGCTACAACAAAAGGAAACTTTGTCCCCTCTATAGTTCCGAAAAAAATATCAAAAAATAGGATATTTTCAAAAAAGTGATTAATTGATTGAAATATTTCGTTCATTTTTGCCCCTTAAGTTTATAGATAACATTGTATAGAAAAGATATTATATTTATAATTAATTATCGTCTAAAGGCAAAAATCCACTATTATCAATCTTCTCATCATCTACAAAAACTGGGTCTTCCAACATATCAATTCTATTTTCTTTAGGTTTAGGTGCA
>JANTFF010000142.1 GCA_024763575.1 Sulfurovum sp. | reverse complement strand
CTAAATAAAATAAAGAGATTGATAATTAGATATTAATCCCAAATTATCAATATAATTGAGCAATAGTTAATAAATTTTCAGTATAATCTCTATATGAATAGAGAAATATTTTTATGTGCCATCAATAATATTTTGAGTGGTACTTGCAAAGAAGATTGTAAATTTTGTACACAGAGTGTTCGTTATCATGCTGATATAGAACGATATAACTATAAATCTATAGATAAAATTGTAGATGAGGCAAGACAGGCTAAATCAAATGGGGCATTGGGGTATTGTCTCGTAACAGCTGGTAAAGGTCTTGATGATAAAAAGGTGGATTTTGTAGCTAGAACAGCACAAGCAATTAAAAAGGAGGTCAAAGATTTAAATTTAATTGCTTGTAATGGAACAGCTACCACTGCTCAACTTAAATTTCTAAAAGAGCATGGAATAGATAGTTATAATCATAATTTGGAAACATCCAAAAGATATTATGATACTATTTGTACTACACACTCATGGGATGAGAGGTATCAAACTTGTCTAAATGTCAAAGAGGTAGGACTACAACTATGTAGTGGTGGTATATGGGGAATGGGTGAGAGTGATGAAGATAGAGAGAGTCTTTTACAAGCTATAGTCTCATTAAATCCAGAGTCAACACCTCTAAATTTTTATATTCCAAATTCTGCTTTGCCTATCAAGAGTAGAAATATTAGCAAAGAAGAGGCTATTAAGATTATCAAAAAAGCTAGAAAACTTTTAGGAGAGGATAAACTCCTAATGGTAGCAGGAGGTAGAGAGCTTCTTTTTGGTGGTAGTGAAAAAGAGATGTTTGATGCAGGGGTTAACTCCATAGTTATAGGTAACTATCTCACTACTAAAGGAGATGAACCACTCAAAGATATAACTATGTTGGAAGAAATAAATTACAAGGTAGCAACTAGTTGTAATGGATAGTACAGTTACTCATATATTGACACTATCTTTATTATTGGTCTTTTCTCCATATATATCTAGGTTTCTAAAACTTCAAACAGCACCTATAGAGATTATTGTAGGTTCTATATTGGGTTATATGAGTTGGATAGGTGGAGATAATGATGGAAGTCACTATTTTGACCTTGTGGCTGAAGTTGGTTTTTTGTATCTAATGTTTTTGGCAGGATTGGAAATAAATCTCAAAAGTATTATCAAAATACCCAAAAATCATATCGTAAAATCTATTAATTTTTTGATTGTTCTAATGTTAATAACACCTATAGTTGGTCACTTTATTTTTGGGTTTAATTATATTATAACTGTAGCACTTCCTCTTATATCTGTAGGACTTCTTGCTACTCTATCCAAAGAGCATGGTAAAACTGATTGGATAAATATGGCACTGCTTATTGGTGCTATTGGTGAGGTATTGAGTATAACAGCTTTGACCATATTAGAAGTATCAATTTCAGTTGGTTTTAGTATAGAGTTTATATACAAAATATCTATTCTATTTATCTTTTTAGTAGCTATTTTAATATTATATTATCTACTTAGACTGATTTTTTGGTGGTATCCTGAACTTAAAAATAAGATGATGCCTCCTCTAAATAGTAATAATCAAGACTTCAGAATAGCTATTGGTATCTTCTTTTTTATGATAGTTGTTATGAAAATAGTTCATTTAGAGTTAGCTTTTGGTGCATTTATCGCAGGTCTATTTATCTCTACATTTTTCCACCACAAAAGACAATTAGAGAATAAAATTACAAGTTTTGGATTTGGGTTTTTGATACCAATATTCTTTATCCATGTTGGAGCTTCTTTTGATTATAGCTACTTTTTATCATCTATTGGTATGTCAATTAAAATTTTAATTGCTATGATATTAATCAAACTTTTAGCCTCATTTACACTAACTAAACTTTTAAAATTAAAAGAGATGTTATTGGTCTCTCTATCTCTATCTATGCCATTAACCTTATTAGTAGCTACTGCAACTGTTGGTTACAGAGCAGGTATAGTCAATGATGTGGAGTACAATGCTTTGATTTTAGCTAGTATTTTGGAAGTTGTTTTATTTATGATAGTTATTAAATTTATTGCTAATAGGTAAAAATCTGACTTTACTTTTGAGCATCTTCCCATTCAAGATACTGTTTATGTAGTTTTGCATTATCAAGTTTAAGTTTAGCGATATTATTTTTGATTATCATCTTTTCGTGTTGTAGATACTCTAATCTAGTTAAAGAGTTATCTCCATAGATGAGATTTGCTATATATATACCCATGATAATAACTATTATAGCAGTCACTACAAATATTTTGATAGAGAGTCCTAATATATTCTCTAATCTTGTAATTATATGTTCTCTATCTTTAGCAAATCCCATATTATACTCTATTCAAATATTGAAGCACCTAAATACTCAAATTGACCTAGTTCATTTTCTATATTTAATAGACGGTTATATTTAGCAATTCTATCACTTCTAGCTGTTGATCCTGTTTTGATTTGAGCAGTATTAAGAGCTACAGCAAAATCAGCGATAAAAGTATCTTCACTCTCTCCTGAACGGTGACTCATTACACATGTGTATCCACTTCTTTGAGCTAATCTTACTGTCTGCATAGTCTCTGATACTGAACCAATTTGGTTTGGTTTAATCAAAATTGAGTTAGCAATCCCTTTTTCAATACCCTCTGCTAATATAGAGACATTGGTTACAAATAGGTCATCACCTACAATTTGAATTTTATCACCCAATTCATCAGTCATAATTTTCCAACCATCCCAGTCATCTTCGCTTAATCCATCTTCAATAGATACAATAGGATACTTATCACACAAATCAACATAATACTCAACTAACTCTTGGCTTGTTAATTCTCTATTTTCTGATGATAAAACATATAAACCATCATCATTTACAATCTCTGATGCAGCTACATCTAAAGCTATAGCAATATCTTCCCCTGCTTTATATCCTGCTTTTTCAATTGCTTCCATAATCACTTGAATAGGCTCTTCATTACTTTTTAGGTTCGGAGCAAATCCACCCTCATCACCTACAGCAGTACTCTCACCCATACCATCTATAATTTTTTTGAGCTGATGATAAGTCTCACTTACTGCTCTAAGACCATCTGAAAAACTTTCAAACCCAATAGGCATAACCATATACTCTTGGAAATCAACAGAGTTATTTGCATGTTCTCCACCGTTTATTATATTGAACATTGGTACAGGCAGAGTTACACCATTTGCACCACCAAGGTATCTATATAATGGCATATTCAGACTCTGTGCAGATGCTCTTGCTACTGCCATAGATACACCTAATACTGCATTTGCTCCAAGTTCACCATAATTATTAGTTCCATCTAGTGATTTCATGGTCAAATCAACCTCTGCTTGGTTAAATGGAGATATACCAACCAATGCATCAGCTATTTTATCATTAACATTTTCACATGCTTGTAAAACACCTTTGCCCATATATCTATCACCACCATCACGAAGTTCTAATGCTTCTCTTTTACCAGTACTAGCACCACTTGGTACAATTGCAGTGGCTACTGTCCCATCACTTAGGCTTACAGTTGCTTGAACAGTTGGATTACCTCTACTATCCATTACTTCAATTGCTCTTACATCATCAATAAAAATCATCTTTTATCCTTTTTTTTAATTATAAAATTCTATCATATTGTCTATAAGATAATATGATTAACTGTGAATTAATTGAGCTATTGCTTTATATATATAGCAAATCTCTACAGCTTACTAATATACAAT
>JANTFF010000141.1 GCA_024763575.1 Sulfurovum sp. | reverse complement strand
AATATTTTAATAAAAGAATGTTGAGTGGTCATCACTACTATTTAGCTTATAAATCAACCCAAAATAGCCCTGACCTTTTAGTTAAAGTAAGTTTCTATAATCATGAGGTAATTTATGAGCCAATAATAGGTAATATGAATATGAGAAATGCGAAATATGTAGTAAAAGATAAAAAATTATATATGTTTGCAGATAGTTTTTCAAAAGATGGTGCATTTTCAAAAATTAATGGAAATAGGAGAGATTATATCTTGGTATCAAGTTGGTATAATGGGAAAAAGCTCAATACCCTCAGATACTACTATAATCTAAATAATGCCAAAAAATATTTAGGTGAAAAACGCTCTGGTTCACTAGCTACTGCACTCGAAGATGGGGAATTTGATGGACTCCACCAAGCTTTTGAAGGTGTTGAGGGTATTTATATTGGTGGAGATGATAGTTATTGATTATAACATCTCTCCACTTTGTCGTTTTTTGGTATGTACTATATCTATTTTATAAGGGTTTATAAATAACTCCTTTTTATACGCTTCAATAGCATATCTACCTATCATACCAGCATTATCCGAACAGAACTTTAATGGTGCAGTATGTAATCTTTTACCAAACTGATTACAAAGCTTTTCATAAGCCTCACGGATATATAGATTGGCACTTGCCCCTCCTACTATTGCAAAATCTTTTATATGCTCTTCTTTGAATATTTTTTTGCTTTTTTGTATCAAATGAAGTTTGACAGCTTTTTGAAATGAAGCAGACAAATCACATCTATCTTGTTCACTCATACCCTCTATTCCACCAAGGCTTTCTATAGTCAATCGTACAGCATTTTTTAGTCCAGATAGTGAAAAAGCAATAAGTTTAGAGTTTCTCAAAGGTACAGGTAAATCAAATCTATTTTCATCACCCTTTCGAGCTAACTGCTCTATAATAGGTCCACCAGGGTAACCTAGCCCCATCATTTTAGCAGTTTTGTCAAAACTCTCACCCACACTATCATCTATACTTGTAGCTAATATTGTCATCTTTTCCAAACTCTCTACACGAATTATCTGTGTATGTCCACCAGATATTAGCAATACAAGCAGGGGTAAAATCTCCTCTTTTTCAATAAAAAGTGAATATATATGTCCTTTGAGATGATGAACAGGGATTAGTGGTATATCTTTGGTTACAGCTATAGTTTTAGCCATTGCTATACCCTCCAAAAGTGTTACACCAAGACCGGGTTGATTAGTAACGGCTACAGCTTTGAGATTATCGAGATATGGTTTAGTCTCTTCTAGTATATTTGGCAAATCTATTGCATGAAGCCTTGAAGCTAATTCAGGTACAACACCACCATAAGAGGAGTGTTTCTCCTCTTGGGATATTTTTTTGTGAAAAAGTAGCTTTTTGGTCTCTATACTTGTAATAGCTATTGAGCTATCATCACAGCTTGATTCTATGCTAAGTATCATTAATTTATCTCTTTTATTATAAAAGCATATAGAATTATAACCCTATTGGACATATTTTCGAACCTCTGTATCAAGACGCATTACCTCATCTATATCTCTAGCCCTAATATCACTAAATTTAGTATAAGCATCCAATACCATTTTACTCATCTCAAAAAAATTACACTCACCCTTTTCAAATTTTTTAATAGCCACTTCATTACTTGCATTAATCACTACTCCTAAATGAGGATTGGCTAATATATGCTCTTTTATCTCCCATATTGGGTATCTATCAGATGTAATAGGTTTAAACTCAACTGAACCCATTTTTAGTAAATCAACAGGAGGTAAAATCTCCTCTTCTACTCTATTGTTTAATGCAAAAGCAATAGGTAGTTTCATATCCACCCCTGCAAAATGTGCAGTAGTCGAGCCATCTACGAACTCTACTAATGCGTGAATAATAGATTTTTTCTCTATATAAGCATCTATATTAGTAGTATCAAATAACCATTTGGCTTCTAATAGTTCAAATAGTTTATTAGTCATAGTGGCACTATCTATTGTGATTTTATTTCCCATTGACCAGTTAGGGTGATTTAGAGCCTCTGCAAATAAGGCTGTTTGCATATCTGATATATTCCAATCTCTAAATGCTCCACCAGAGGCTGTTATATATAGTTTGGATATTGGTCTATTATTCATTAGATACCATAATCCAAAATGTTCACTATCTATTGGTACAATCTTACTCATATCTATGAACTCACCTGCAACTACTAGTGATTCTTTGTTAGCTAGTGCTACTTTTCTTCCCAACTCTATAGCTTTTAGGGTTGGTGCAAGTCCTGTATAACCCACCAAAGCATTTACAACTGTTGTACTTCTTGTTCGTTCTAATAGTTCTACTATACCACTATCACCACAAAATATATTTGAGTGGTTAACTCTATTTTTATCTTTTTCATCAGCTATAGCTACAAATTTAGGATTATGTATGGCTATTTGTTTATTGAGTAAATCAATATTTCTCCCTGCTACCAAAGCTTCTATCTCTAAATTATATCTTTGTGCAACTATCAGAGTATTAACACCGATTGAACCTGTTGAACCTAATAATACTATACTCATACTACAACGCTCTTAGAACTATTAACATAACTATAGCACCAAATAGATACCCATCAACTCTATCCAAAACTCCACCATGACCTGGTAAAAGTGTACCACTATCTTTAACTCCTGCTTCTCGTTTGAGATAACTCTCAAACAGATCACCAAATACTGAAGCTATAGCAGTAAGTGAAGATATAAGTGTAGCCATAAATAGAGTATCCAAATCCATAACAAAAGCGTAATAAGTCCCTGAAATAGAAGCCAAGATTATACCACCCAATACACCCTCTAGTGTTTTATTTGGTGATGTTGGAGAAAACTTAGTCTTACCAACACTCTTACCCACCAAAAATGCACCCACATCAGTAAATACTACAACTATAAGCAACCATATAAGCCATTTTATTCCAAACTCACTATAAAGCATCAACATAAATAAAAAACCAGCCGTTGGATATAGAAATGGTAAGATAAGCTTTTTCTTCTCATGCTCTTGGGTGTAAGCGAGTTTAGCCCCAAAAAGGATAGCTACCAAAAAAAATAAATCATCAGGATTAGGATAGAAATATGCAACAATCCATATAATAAAAGCATATATATATGGAGATTTCTGTTTAACATCAAAAAGCTTAACAGCTTCATTAAATCCTACTATATAAAAAGCTCCTAAAAATAGCCATATTAAACTCCTATTATCTGTATAACCAACAAATAGTGTTACAGCTAAAAGTAGTAACCCTGTAATCCATCGTTCTTTATTTTCTGTAAATATTTTCATCTTGAGTAGTAGTTCCTTTTTTGGGATTATAACAAGTTTTTGGTTATTGTCTTATTTCTATCCCATCTTTTCTAACTTAGGTTAGAATTAACTCCAAAATAAATATTATTACCAAAAATATAGCGTAAAGCCCTTTGCTTCAGCTATGGGGATATAAGCGAGGCATTCAAAGAGGAGTTCTTTAAGTTATTAGTGATATAATACCACAATGAATAACCTTAAATATATTTAGCTTAATTATCTCTACTATCAATAGTAATAATAGTATGCACATTCCCTCTAGGATTAAAATCAGCAATAATTTTTATCCATTTTGGTTTGAGATTTGATGATAATGCATCAAAAATCTCATTGGCAGAGTTCTCATGTGAGATATGTCTATTCATAAAACTATTGATATATAGTTTCAAAGCTTTTAACTCTA
>JANTFF010000140.1 GCA_024763575.1 Sulfurovum sp. | reverse complement strand
ACTAAGAGTAGGGGCTGCTACAAATGCCGTTCGTATTGCTCAAAAGTGGATAGAGTTAGAGGATTAGGTATGAAGTTTGTAGAACATTTTTTTGAGAGTTTTTTATGGAATACTAGATTTTTTGTACTTCTAGCAGTTATTTTCTCTATGCTTGGAGGTATTGCACTTTTTGTTGTGGCATCAGCAGATGTTTATGGAGTGATAGTAGAGGTGTTTAGTACATATTTAAATCATCTTCACCCTGAAAAATTTCATGAGATAATTGTTGGTGGGCTTATTGGTGCAGTTGATTTATATCTAATGGCTGTGGTTATGTTTATCTTTGGTTTTGGACTTTATGAACTATTTATATCTGAAATAGATGTAGCCAAAAGACAAGGAGCATCTAAGATATTGGAAATCCAGTCACTTGACCAACTCAAAGATAAACTAGGTAAAGTAATTGTAATGGTATTAGTTGTTAACTTTTTCCAACGAGTACTTTTTACAACATATAGTGGAGCTTTAGATTTAGTATATTTTGCTATCTCTATTTTAGCTTTGGCTATAGCATTATATTTTTTACATAAAGGTCATTAATGAGTAAAATTTTTGTAGATGCCTGTTTAGGCAAAGAGACCCCATATACACCTGTATGGATGATGAGACAAGCAGGACGATATTTGCCTGAATATATGGCAGTAAGAGCAGAGGCAGGGAACTTTTTGAACCTATGTCATGACCCTAAAAAAGCTTGTGAGGTTACACTTCAACCTGTAGATATAGTAGGTGTAGATGCAGCTATTTTGTTTAGTGATATATTAGTTATCCCTGATGAGATGGGAATGGATTTGGAGTTTATCAAAGGTTTTGGTCCAAAATTCAATGACCCAATTAAATCACAAGATGATTTGGATAGACTCCGTGGTGGCAAAGATGCTTCAGATAGACTTACTTATGTATATGATACTATTAAACTTATTAGAAAAGAGCTTGACCAAAGAGATGATAATAAAGCATTGATTGGATTTTGTGGAGCTCCTTGGACTTTAGCTACTTATATGATAGAAGGGCAAGGGACAAAGACTTATAATATCTCTAAAAAGATGATGTACTCAAATCCAGAGTTACTTCATAATATATTGGCAAAAGTAACAGAAGTAGTCAAATATTATATGGAAAAACAGATAGAATCTGGTATAGATGTAGTACAAATCTTTGATAGTTGGGCATCAGCGATTGAGCCAAGTAAATATAATGAGTTTTCATGGAAATATATGGTAGAGATTGCTGATTATCTCAAATCTAAATACCCTGATACTCCTATTATTATGTTCCCAAAAGGTGTTCCAGCATTTTTAGACCAAGTCTATGGTAATTTTGATGTATTTGGTGTTGATTGGAGTACCCCTATGGCATTAGCCAAAGAGAAATTGGGTGATAGATATGTACTTCAAGGAAATATGGAGCCATGCCGTCTATATAGTAAGGAGGCTACAACAGAGTGTGTTGAAGCATTAGCTGAGATTATGAAAGATGGACGACATATTTTTAATCTAGGTCATGGAATATTACCTGATGTTCCTGTGGAGAATGCTAAACATTTTGTTAGTGAGTGTCATAGAGTTTCTAAGAGATAAGGTTTTCCTTATCTCTATCTCGTCGCCTCTGTTTCATAAGTCGTTTAGCCAACTCTCTCATATCATCAGTTTTATCACTCTCATCAACAATTTCTATACCTAAAATAGTCTCTACACAATCTTCTAATGTAACAATCCCTTCTGTCTGGTCATATCCATCAATTACTAGAAACATATGCTCTTTTTTAGAGATAAATAGGTCTAGAGCTTTAGATACTGGAATATTTTCATTGATACTAAAAATATCTTTTTTGATACTAGATAGTTTAGCCAAATTGTCTCGTAATGCTTCTTTGAATAGATGTTTAGTTAGAATGATACCTGTTACATTGTCAATAGTCTCATTGTATATTGGAATTCGAGAGAAATTAAATATCTCTTCTTGAGTTTCGAGAACTTCTTTGATACTTAGATGCTCTTCTAGTGCAAAGACTACAGACCTTGGAGTTAATATATCTTGTACTTTTACTTCATCCAGTTTTAGTACATTTTCTATATAGTCTGACTCTTTTTCATCTATTATACCCTCATCTTCACTCATAAGCATACTCTCTAACAACTCATCTTTGGTTGTTTTAACATTTTCATTACCACTTGAAATTTTATTGGTAATAAACAGAGTTGTAATTATAATAGGATATGTGATAAATATAAAAAATTTAATCAGATGAGCCGAAATTGGTGCTAACTGTTTCCAATATATAGCTCCAATAGTTTTTGGAATAATTTCTGATATATACAAAATAGCAAAAGTAAGTACAATAGAAACATACATTACTGCTTCATCTCCAAATATTTTAGAGGCTTGAGCTCCTACAGCAGCAGCTCCAAGTGTATTGGCAATAGTATTTAAAATAAGTACTGATGCTATAGATATATTGATATTCTCTTTGTGTGAGCGAAGTAGTTTACCAGTAGTTGGAGACTCTTTTTCAAGCAGAGATACAAAAGACATTTGTGTAGATAATAGAACAGATTCAAGAACAGAACATAAAAATGAAATACCAACAGATAACAGAAAAAACAGTATCAGATAACTCATATAATTTAATAAACCTTTATAATAAAATGATGGTCGCTAGACCTAAAAAACTAAAAAATCCTACAACATCCGTAACGGTTGTGAGAATAACAGTACTACCAATAGCAGGGTCAATCTCCATCTTTTTAAGCAAAAGAGGAATAGTTGCACCAAAAAAACCAGCCATAAATAGATTGACAATCATAGATAATGCAATTACAATACCCAACATTCCTTTATCAAACCAAATTGAAGCGATAATGCCCATAATTATAGCAAATAAAAAACCATTTAGTAGAGAGATAGCTACCTCTTTTTTAATAATTCTTGTCGCATCACTATGAGATATATCCCCTAGTGCCAATTGTCGCACAACAACTGTTAGGGTTTGTGTTCCTGCGTTACCTCCCATAGAAGCAACTATTGGCATTAACACAGCAAGAGCTACCATACTATTAATAGTATCTTGAAAAAGTCCAATAACTAGTGAAGCAAGTATAGCAGTAACCAAATTGATACTAAGCCATGTAGCCCTAGTTTTTCCAGCTTTTAGAACCTCTTCATCCTCTTCTGCATCATCATTAACCCCTGCTAGATTATACATCTGTTCGGTTGCATGTTCATTAATTATATCATAAATATCATCAGAGGTTATACGACCAAGTAGTACACCTTGTTTATTAACTATTGGTATTACAGATAAATCATACTCTTTGAAATAATTTACTACTCTTTTTATATCTTCTGTATCATAAGCTTTGATGGGTTCAAACATCTCTTCATTATCTTTGATATTATCTTGAAAAGTCAAAGAAAAATCAAAGGTTAATATATCATCTAAATCAATACAATATAGTAGTATATCTTTTTGGTCTGTGATAAAAATTGTATGTACATTTTCTATCTCATTAGCTTTTTTGAGTTTAGCAAATCGTTTAATAGCCATTTGGACTATCTCATCAGTTGTAGCTGTAAATAGCTCTGTTTGCATACAAGCACCAGCTTCATCTTCATCATAACTCTGAAGCATGGTAATCTCTTGTTGGTCTTCTTTATCTAGCTTTTCAAATACTTTTAATGCTTTGTCTTTGTCAACCTCATGCAACTCTTGCATAAATTCAACTTG
>JANTFF010000139.1 GCA_024763575.1 Sulfurovum sp. | reverse complement strand
ACTTTATATGGAGTTTTTTGAATACCATTTACTCCACCATTACCTATTTGTCCTTGTGCATTACTTCCCCATGCCCATAGAGTGTTATTATCTCTAATAGCCAAAACATGATTTTGTCCCAATGCTATACTTTTCCAATGTTCATTTGATACTTTGATAGGTTTAGTACTACTATAATCAGTAAATATATCACTATTATTTCCAAACTGCCCCAAATCATTATGTCCCCAAGCCCATAGAGTACCATCATTTTTGATTGCCATATTAAACCAACCACCTGCATCAATACTCCTCCAATCATGGCTATGGGTTATCTCTTCTACACCTATCCATCTATCGTCATTTGTTCCATCTCCTAATTCACCATTATTATTATAACCCCAACTCCAAATAGTTCCATCTGATTTTAGAGCTATAGTATGAGAGTTACCACATTTTGCTTCTTTCCAATATAGGCTTTTAATTGATATTGTTACTTGTATAGGTTCTTCTTGTTTAGGAAGTGTTACTTCAAAATTTCCAATATCTGTACTATTTATCTCTACTGTTTTATTATATTTTAATATATCCTCATCTACATCAAAATTTCCATATTTAGCTCCATGTAGCAATTTGCCATGTTCTATATATTTAATACTTTTAGCTGTTGGCATATTGAGTAACTTTCTCCAATTAGTAGAGATAGTTGTCTCATTGACATCTAAAACCAACTCATAGGTTCTATTTTGAACTGTTTGAGTAGTATGTGGAGTTGTAGTAGTATCACTACTATTATTAGATTGATTAGTCTCATTTGGAGTTGTGGTATCTGTTGTTCCACCACCTCCACCACAACCTACTACTAATAGTGAAGCTAATATTGTAATATACAAACTAGATTTAAACATTTTTTTCTCCTTAATTTTATTTTATTAATGTGTCATAATTATGTGGAAGAAGTAAAGATGGGTCACCAAATAGATGATATTTTAAAAGATGAGCAAAATTCATCTCTTTCTTCCAATCTTTACTTACTTTTTCATCTAAATTTACATTATTGTTTTTAAACATATCAAGAGTCATCAACCAAACATCACCCAATCTTCCAATAGTTGGATTTTTACTATTATCATAAATAGAATCAGCATAAATAGAAGAGAAGTATCTATCCATTGCTTGAGCAGGAGTCTGTGTAGCTCCTGTACTTCCAATAAATGCTATAGCTCCACTATTTGGATTTTTGACCAAAAACTCTTCTGCCATAGAGTCTAAATAATCACTTGTTTGAATAGTACTAGGCTCAGGAGCATATTTTGCATTTGGGTCAGCTTTTGGTGCAGGAAGACACCCTTGTATTCCCTCTTTTGGTTTATATGGACAATTCTTATCTAAATCAAAAGTTGAACCATCTTTTGTTTCATATACTTTATCATAATTATATTTTCCTGTATCACATGCTACGGAAAATACAATTGGATATTTATCCTCATTTTGTAAACTATCTATAGCATATTTTCCAAAATATGGATTACTATTATTTGATGTTTTATCAAAATACCAGAAAGTAGATGCTCCATGTCCTGCATAGTTTACAAATCCCACTCCTTGATTTATGCTATCAATTATTTTATCTCTATCTAAATTATGATACATCTTAATAATATTTCTCTCTCCATTACTATTAACAGATTGTTGAAGAATTTGATAAGATACACTATCTTTTAGATTACTACTATAAGGATAACTATCTTGTTTTTTATCATTACCTGGAACAAGCATTAAATCAGTATAGTGCCAAGAGTGATATCGCCCATCTTCATAGCTAATAACCTTATTAACATAGTTTGTAACCTCTTCAGCGTTACTAGCAGGTAATCTACCGACTACTACATCTAATCCCGATTTTAGAATTCTATCTCGATTCATATATGTTCCATCTGGATTACTCATAGCACTTACCGTTTCACAAAATTTACCATTATTGTTACTATCCCATGTAGCAAACTTTTTATTTTCATTAAAAATATCAGCATAATATAAATCTATAGGTGCCCAACCATCTCCCCAATTGACATTATCATAACATCTACAGTATCTAGTAGGGAATTTATCAGCATCACCAACAAGCATAACATATTTGAGATTATTAATATAACTAGCTATACCCTTTTTTATCTTTTCTGGATTATCTACTCCATCAAATTTTTCAACTAACTCTTGCCATGTAACAATTTTGGTAGGAATACCCATCTTCTCTTTATGTGCTTTTAGTGGCTCTAATGCATCTTTGAAATCCTGATGTGTAATAATCAAAAATTCTGTCATGTCAACAGTTATTATACTTATATCATGTATATCATGTATATCAATGCCACTATGAAATGTAAGCCCATCTGGAATATGGATTGTTTCATTAATATCCATAGGTTTAGTAGGAGCAGGAATATCTTCTCCATATAAAGATGGTAATACCACTCCACTCTCTAATAGTCTATCCTGTTCTACTTTTATCTTTGAACTATTATCTTCTGTTGTTGGTGGATTAGTAGTAGTAGGAGGAGTATTACTATCTCCTCCACTACCACCTCCACAACCTATTAATCCAGCTAAGAGTATTGTTCCTATTGATAATTTTAAAGTTTTTGTTTTCATAAATTACTCCTTGTTTTTTCTTATAATCCTATTATAAAATAAAAATGTCACATATTCTGTCACATTATGAGTTTTTTTATGTTAAAATACAAAATGATACTGTTTTTACTAATTATAATAATAATCCCTATATCAGCAATAGAAATTGAGCAAAATAGTACTAATATAGAACTTATGCCTATATCCAAAAATAGATATAACTAACTCTCTATCTCTAATCATAGGCAACTCATCATAATCCCCCACAACCAATACCAAAATCACTCACATCTTTATCTTTAATAAGCATACTATAATCAGAGCCTGTGGAATTCATTAGTTTTAACTCATGCACTCCACTACTATTGTTTGGTCTATTGAGCCATAGTGAAGCGATACGCCCATCAGAGAGTACACAAGGTGAGTTATCATTGGTCTGTGAAGCATTAATGACAGACACCTCTAAAGAGCTTCTACTGTATCTCCAAATTCTCTCGGCATCATCTTCGGCTTCAAAAACGACATCTCCATTGGTATCAAAATCTGCACTTTTAATCTGACTCCAACTCCCTACAGGTTTATCAGAAAGTTTAATCAGTGTCTTTAAATTACTACCATCAATATTAACGATACAAATATTTTCTCCACAGCTAAATAGTACCTCTTCTCCATTGGCTGATATAGCAGGATTTCTATTATTATTAGAAGGCGAAGTAGAACTAATTGATTTAGGAGTCGTCCAGACACCATTGATTTTTTGAGAGACAACTATATCATTTCGTCCACCCTCTTGTATATGAACAACGATGGTATTACCTCCATTAGCAATGGCACTAAACCCTTCAGGGTGAATAACAGAATCACTGCCATAAGTAATAGCTTTAAACTCTGATAAATCTCTTTTCCCATAAATTAGACAAGCCCATCCAGCACACTTATTATGAAGGCGAGAACTCTCCAGCAATAACCACTCACCATCAGGAGAGATATTTATCCAACTATCCTCTCCACTATCTAGTGTTGAGAGATATTGCGTAATATCGGTTACTGTTCCAAATTCTTTTGCCTCGATAACTTTAGCATGATCATCTAACATATATGTAATATATTGTGGTGAGTCATTGTCCAAATCACTATTTGTAGCCATTTGTTTAATCTC
>JANTFF010000138.1 GCA_024763575.1 Sulfurovum sp. | reverse complement strand
ATTGGATGAATATATGATAACAAAAGAAGTAATATTACTTTAACTATTAAATTAAATACTCTATTGTCTATATATTCGGATATTTTTGCTATTACTAAAAATATTATTCCATATACAAAACCTATAAACGCTACACCTATGGGAATAGCCCATGGGAAACCGTAGTTAAAAAAGCTCATACATATCCACCAAAACCATAGTGAACCTATAAAAAATCCACTCCAAAACCACTCTATAGAGTTGGCTTTTAGTAGATAATAAAAAGCTAAAATTCCAAGTATGGTATTGAGTAGTGGGCTTACAATTCCAATCCAATCTAAGTATATAGCACCTGAAGCCAAAAGAGAGATAACAAAGCCTCGTGTTATCTTGTTAATGGTAAAATACTTGCCAATTTTTATATATAAACTCAAAGGATTTCCTTATGCAACAAGTAGCACAATTTTTACCACTTATTTTATTATTTGGTATTTTCTATTTTCTAATTATTAGACCTCAACAAAAACAACAAAAAGAGCATCAAGCGATGTTAGAAGCACTTAAAAAAGGTGATAAAATACTAACAACTGGTGGTCTTTATGCAGAAATAGCCAAAGTTGAAGAGGATTTTATCAAAATTAAACTAAACGATACAACTATAGTTAAACTAGACAAAGCTTTTGTATCTCGAAAGGTAGAAGCATAAATTATGGGAAACTTAAACTATAGAGTTGTTATTTTCCTCTTTGCTTTTGTGTTTGGAGTGGTTTTTTCTATTCCATCTTTGACACAGAGCGAAGAGGGGAAAAAAATTACGCTAGGACTTGACCTACAAGGTGGGCTACATATGCTACTATCAGTCAAAAGTGAAGTAGCAGTAGAGTCAAAAGTAAAATCTATCGGTACAACCATCAAATATAAACTAGATGATGAAGATATTATCTTTGATGATTTGAAAATAGAAGATGGAGTTGTCAAATTTGAAGTTTTGGATAAAGATGACTTGCCAAAAGTAACTAAAATTTTAAAAGATGATTTCAAAGATATTTCTAGCAAACAAGATGGAATGAGTTTTGTTCTAACTTTAACTCCAAAACTTATAGAAGAGACAAAGAAAAATGCTATTAATCAAGCAGTTGATACTATTAGAAACCGTCTAAATATGTTTGGATTAGCTGAACCTACTGTAGCAAAACAAGGGCTTGATAAGATATTAGTCGAAGTACCAGGGATTAAAACACAAGCCGATGAGCAAAGAGTTAGAGAGCTAATTGCAAAAGCTGCACACTTGCAGATGATGGCAGTAGATGAAGATAGAGATGCTAGAGTAGATACTATGAGTACAGGTGAAGCAAAACAGTATGGTGATATTATTTTGACTGATGTAGCTAATCCTAAACAGAAATATCTACTGCACTCTATTCCTATTTTGGATGGTTCTATGCTAGTCGATGCCAAAGTTGGATATGATAGACAAAATAACCAACCTCTAATTAACTTCAAACTAAATGGACAAGGTGCTAAAATTTTTGGTGACTTCTCTGGAAAAAGTGTTGGTAAGAGAATGGCTGTTGTATTAGACAACAAAGTCTATTCAGCTCCAGTTATTCGTGAAAGAATTGGTGGAGGAAGTGGACAAATATCAGGTAACTTTACACCACAAGAGGCTCATGATGTAGCAATTGCCTTGCGTTCAGGTGCATTGTTAGCTCCAGTTCAAGTAGAAGAGAAACGAAGTGTGGGACCAAGTCTTGGTGCTGATAGTATCAAAGCTAGTATGATTGCTTTGATTATTGGTTTCTTGTCAGTTGTTGTTTTTATGTTTATCTATTACGGTATGGCAGGAGCTATTGCCAATGCTGCATTGGTAGCGAACCTTTTCCTAATATTAGCTATTATGTCTCTATTTGAAGCGACACTTACGCTACCAGGTATGGCAGGTATTGTCTTGACTGTAGGTATGGCTGTTGATGCCAATGTTATTATCAATGAGAGAATTAGAGAGCTACTTCATAATGGAGCATCTATTACTAAAGCAATAGAACAAGGATATAATAATGCCTTTACAGCTATTTGGGATGCGAATATTACAACCCTTATCGCAGCAGTTGTTCTTTTTGCTTATGGTACAGGTCCAATTAAAGGGTTCTCTTTGACTATTAGTATCGGTATTTTGGCATCTATGCTTACAGCTATATTGGGAACTCATGGTATATATCAGTGGATATTACCCAAAATAGACAAGAAAAAACTAAACTTTTGGTTTGGAATTAAGACAAGAGGAGCAAAATAATGGAAGTATTTAAACATGACCAATCCATCGTAAGATTTATGGCAAATGCCAAAAAGTTTGGTATCCTCTCTATCGCACTTGTAGTTATATCATTGGGTCTGCTTATGACAAAAGGGCTAAACTATGGTATTGATTTTGCAGGTGGTACAGTTATACAGGTAAAATATAGTGGTGATGCCCCTATTCAAAAAGTAAGAGATATTCTAAACAAAAGCAAAGAGTATCAAGGTGCAAATGTAACATACTTTGGTTCAAATCAAGAGATTGCTATTAGAACTAAGAGTACATCAAAAAATGTAGATGTTGATATTAGTGACCAAATGAGCAAAATACTAAAAAATACAGGTAAATTTGAGATACGAAGTGTTGATATGGTAGGACCTGCTGTTGGTGATGAACTAAGAGAAAAAGGTTTAATGGCTATGCTACTCTCTATTATAGGTATTTTGGGATATATATCATTTAGATTTGAGTGGAGATTTGCATTAGCTTCTGTAATTGCACTTATTCATGATGTTACTATCTCTCTTGGTGCTTTGGCACTATTTCAAATAGATGTCAACTTACCAATACTTGCAGCGATATTAACAATTTTGGGATATTCACTAAACGATACAGTTATCGTATTTGATAGAATTAGAGAGGGTATTCGTACAATTAAATCAGCCCAATTAGGAGATGTAATTGATGAGTCTGTTACTAGAACACTATCACGAACCACTCTTACATCACTGACTACATTCTTTGTTGTGTTTACACTTTATCTATTTGGTGGAGAGTTACTCAAAGGATTTAGTTTCACTCTACTTGTTGGTGTTGTTGTTGGTACATATTCATCTATCTTTGTAGCATCTCCAATTTTGATGTGGCTCAAATTCTCTATTAGTGAGTTTAGAGCAAAAGAGGCTGAAAAACTAAAAAGAGAAAAAGAGAAAGAAAAGATGCGTGCAATGTATGAACAAGGAACTATGTAACCTATGAATTGGGGTAAAGTTTTTTATATCTTTTTTACACTAATGAGTTTGACTACAAGTGTATCTTTTCTGCATGAACATACAGTATTAGCACTATTTGCAGCAGGAAGTATAAATCTTGTCTCAACTATACTAAAATTGGGTGTTAGAAATCTTTTATCAGCAGAACTTCTAGCAGGTTCATTGGTGGCAGACCTACATCTACTACCTGCATTTTTTATATTTCAATTTGGAAGTGGAGAAAATGCAAATTTAATTATAGGACTTGTAATGGGAGCAATTATTGCAAATGTTTATACTCTTATTATCTCTATTGTAGAGAGTGCAAAAACAAAAGAAGATTTCTAAAATCTTCTTAATTATATCTTCTCTTACTTACCTCTTGAGCAAGTTGATATACTGCCATTGCATATAAACCACTATGATTATATGTAGTTATAACTCTAAAATTATGTGTACCAAACCATAGTTCATCATAAGTAGCACGATTAAGTTTTATAAGAGATACAGGTCCTCTATAGTGTA
>JANTFF010000137.1 GCA_024763575.1 Sulfurovum sp. | reverse complement strand
GAGTATGCGACTACTCCTAATATGGCAAAAGATATATTAGCAAAAAATCCTATTAATTTAATTTTAATGGATATTAATCTAGGTAAATCAATAAATGGTATAGATTTATATAAAAGTTTAGATATAGATATTCCAATTATATATCTAACAGCATACAAAGACAACAGTACTATATCTAAAGCTATAGGAACTAACCCACTAGGATACCTAATCAAACCAATTAATTCAGATGAGCTAAATGCTCTTTTGAGATTAGCTCAATATAAAATATCAACTCAAAATAACAAAATAGAGTTAGGAGAGGGATACTATTTTAATACAAAAGAGAATAAAATTTTTTATAAGAATAGATTTATACATCTAGGAACAAAAGAGCTAAAATTATTAAAATTACTTATCTTGGCTAAAGGTAATTTTGTAAGTTACTACACTATAGAACAGGAGATATGGGGGTCTGAAACTATTAGCAGTTCAGCATTGAGAACTCTTATATATAGATTAAGAGGTAAACTAGATTATAAACTAATAGAAGTTGAAAACAGTTATGGGATTAGAATTAATAATTTAAACCTAACTTGATTTTATATAGCTACACTTGCTACTAGAGCTGTTGTTAAGAGTTTTGAAAATGTCATTTTTTACCTTTTGTAATTGAATTTGAAGTAGTATAAAACAAAATGGTTACAAATTGGTAACAAATTACTTGATTACAACTCTACTTTTCTAAAAAAATCCCTAATATACTCATACCCTGAATAGAGTGTCAACCCAACGGAAATCCAGAGTAAAATCTCACCACCCCACCAATGCATAAGCAAAAATCCAATAGCAATCATCTGTACAACAGTTTTAACCTTGCCCATCCATGATGCAGATATATCAATCCCTTCAGATATAGCAGAGACTCTAAGTCCTGTAATAAATAGCTCACGAGTTAATATTAAAAAAATAGCCCAAGGAGAAGCTAAATCTTGCATCATAAGACCTAAAAATCCTGCCAAGGTCAACATCTTGTCAGCTAAAGGGTCAAGAATTTGCCCCATAACTGTTATCTGATTAAAAGTCCGTGCTATATATCCATCAAAAAAATCTGTAGCACTAGCTAGTACAAATATAAAAGCAGCGAAATAGTTTAACCATGAAGTGTGGATACCCTCAAATATACTCAAATCTTGATTAACTAAAAGTATAAACATAATTGGAGCTAAAAGCAGACGAATAAAAGCTAAAATATTTGGGATATTGACAATTTTTGCATTTTGCATAAGAGAAATTCCTTTTTTATAGCGTAGGTTGTAAAACCTACAAAAGATAAAGATAGAGTATAATATTATCTAAAAGTAGTCCCACCATCAACTACAAGTGTATGACCAGTAATCCAAGAAGCTTCATCTGTACACAAGAAGTAAACAGCACCTGCAATATCTTCAGGACTTCCCATTCTATTAACAGATGAACGCTCAATTGTAGCCTGTTTTACCTCTTCATAGTTAGTAAAAGCTTTTAGTGCATCTGTATCAATTGGTCCACCACTTACAGCATTAACTCTTATTCCCATTTCACCTAGTTCCACAGCAGCATATCTACTCATAGCCTCAACAGCAGCCTTGTTTGTTCCATGTCCTGCATAGTTGTCTATATATAGAAGATTTCCTGTAGAACTAAGTGTTACAATAGCTCCACCACCTACTTTTTGCATTCTAGTAGCAGACTCTTGTGAACCTCTAACAAAAGCACCAACAGTTGCAGTATAGATATTTTGAAGACCTTTATTTGGTCTTAGTTTCATAAACTTACCATATCCACCTACCACAGGACGACCATAAATCATAGCGTTGCTTACAAAAAAATCAACTCTATCAAAATCTTCATCTATAGCTAAAAATAGAGGTTTAAACTCATCTAATTCTAAAATATTAAGTTTATAGGCTCTTGCTTTAATTCCATATCTGCTCTCTAAATCTTTTGCAATTTCATTAGCAATCTCTTTATTAGAATTATATGTAAATGCTACATTTACACCCTCTGATGCAAATTTTTCTGCAATTGCTTTACCTATACCTTTTGTAGCTCCTGTAATTACAACTGTTTTACCCTTGTTACTCGACATACTATTTTGCTCCTACTATATTATAATTTTTCATTACCTCTTCGATTTTATTCATATTCTCACTACTTGGTGGCACTAATGGTAATCTATACTCTAGTGTATCAATCAATCCTGCTATATACATCGCTGCTTTTATAGGAATTGGATTACTCTCACAGAACATTACTTTATTAATTGGATAGAGTTTGTCATTTAGCTCTTTGGCTCTTTTGAAATCACCTTTTAATGCAGAGTGAACTAACTCACTTTTAAGGTCTGGTAATAAATTTGCTGTAACTGATGTGATACCTTTTCCACCATTGGCTAATATTGGATAATCTATAGCATCATCACCAGAGAAGACATATAAATCAGGTCGTTTAGATAAAAGTTCTACAGTTCTCTCTATAGAACCTGTTGCCTCTTTGATACCAAATATATTATCTACATCGTCAAATAGTCTGCATACAGTATCTGCTTGTATATCAACACCTGTTCTACTAGGTACATTATATAACATAAAAGGAAGTTCTACAGATTTAGCTATAGCTTTATAGTGTTGGTATAGTCCTTCTTGAGATGGTTTGTTGTAGTATGGGCTTACTGAAAATATTGCATCTACTCCATACTCCTCTGCATGTCTAGCTATATCTATAGCCTCATGAGTTGCATTACTACCTGCTCCTGCTAAAACTTTGGTATTGGTATCTTTACAAACCTCTACAGCTATCTCTATACATCTTTTGTGTTCATCATGACTTAAAGTTGCACTCTCACCTGTTGTTCCTACTGGGCATATAGCATCAATTCCATTATCTATCTGTCTTTGGATTAGTTTTGCAAATGTTGCTTCATCTAATGAACCGTTTTTAAAAGGGGTGATTATAGCAGTCGTTGCCCCTGAAATTAAATTTTTCATTTTATTTACTCTTTCTAAGTATAATTGTTGTTGATAGGTTATTATCGAAATATTTTTTCGCTACCTCTGTAACCATTTTAGGTGTAATTTTATCTAAATTCTCTTCATATTCAAGTAAAGGTTTAATATTTCCACGCACTAAATAGCTTCCAAAAAGTGAATTAACATCTGATGAACTCTCCAAAGAGTAGATAAAATCAGCTTTTGAGTTTATTTTTATCTTGTCTAACTCTTTTTGAGTTACACCACCTGCTTTTATTTTATCTATCTCTTCATGGATTGCACTCTCCAAATCTTCTATCTTGACTTCAGGATTTGCCATACCCATAAATAGAAATATACCATCATCAGTCATCTCCATATTATATGCATAAATCTGATTAGCTAATCTCTTCTTGTCAATAATTTCACTATTCAAACGACTACTTTTTCCAGCACTTAATAGCTCTGAAATAGCAGATAGAACCACTTGGTCTTTATGTTCAAAGTTTGGAATTGGATATGCTATAGCTATAGTATCGACTCTATTATTATCTTTGTGGATAATATTTCTTATGCTTCCATCTCTCTTTGGTTCAACGGGGTGACATAGAGGTATTTTATGGTCATTTTTGATATGTCCAAATGCTTTTTGAGCCTCTTCAAATACTTTATCCTTGTCAATATCACCAGATACTATTAATACTGCATTATTTGGTTGATAATATTTATGGTGAAACTCTCTTATATCATCAATACTCCAGCTCTGTATATCATGCATAAAACCAA
>JANTFF010000136.1 GCA_024763575.1 Sulfurovum sp. | reverse complement strand
AAAAATAAAAAATAGGAGATAAAATGTCCCCACAAAAACGAGCAACTATAGTTGCTAGTAGTGTAGCTATCATTTTAACTATTGTCAAATTTGCTATAGGTGTAGCATCAGGTTCTATAGCTGTTTTGGCTTCGGCTATTGACTCTTTACTTGATACAGTCATATCTATATTTAATTTTTTTGCTATCAAAAAATCTGAAGAGAAGGCAACGGAAAGGTTTCAGTATGGAAAAGGAAAAGTTCAAGCTATTGCTGGTGTAATAGAGGGGACTATTATTTCACTATCTGGATTATATATTATATATGAAGCTATTATAAAAGCTATATATAGAGAAGAGACTACACTACTCACTCCTGCTATTACAGTAATGTTGCTATCTATTGGGGTTACATTTTTATTGGTTGAGTATCTAATGGGTGTAGCTACTAAGACTGATAATATTGTCATTAAAGCTGATGCCCTGCATTATAAAACTGACTTAGTTAGTAATGGTGTGATTTTGCTCTCTTTACTTTTGGTATATTTGACACATTGGGATATAATTGATGCTATCTTTGGGCTAGGAATTGGGGTTTATATTATCTATTCGGCTTATGAGATTATAGAAGATGGTGTGTTTATATTGCTTGACCATGCTTTAGATAGTGAAGTTGTAGCACAAATAGAGGAGAAAATATCCGAACATCCATTAGTAAATAATTACCATTGGCTCAAAACTAGAACTGATGGAACTCATAATTATGTTGAATTTCATTTGGTGTTAGAGCCTGATATGACACTTCTTGAAGCTCATCGTATATCTGACCAGATAGAGAATAGAATTAGACAATTAGATGATAAAAGAGTTTGGGTTATTACACCTCATTATGACCCCTATGATGATGAAGATATAAATAATAAGGATGTAGAGTCTTGATATATCTACTCTCACCTCTTAAAAAAGAGGGTACTATATCTCTACCTATGATTTCATTTGAGATTACTACTAATAGTATAGATTTTTCCAACTGTGATACATTGATGTTTACCTCCAAACAGGCTGTAGTTAGTGCTAATAGTATTGATAAAAGATGGAAAGAGTACCCTTGTATTTCTATAGGAGAAGCCACTAAACATAAGATAGAAGAGTTAGGAGGGGAGGTAATATATCACCCTAATAAGTTTTATGGTGAGGTTTTAGCACATGATATAAAAGAGTATTTTTCAGATAAAAAGATACTCTATCTAAGACCTAAAGTTATCTCATTTGATAGTAAAGGCTTTTTAGAAAAAGAGAAAATAGAGCTACAAGAGCAGATTATTTATAAAACAATTTGTAAAAATTACAAACAAAAAGATAAACCTAAAAAAAATGCAATTATAATTTTTACCTCTCCATCAACTATTAAATGTTTTTTTAAAAACTTCTCTTGGGATACGAGTTATTGGGCAATCTTGATAGGTAAAGCTACCCAAAAACATCTACCAAAAGGGTGTAAATTTGAAGTTGCTGATGAGCCTTTAATAAACTCTTGTATAAAAAAAGCAAAAGAAATAGCTAAAAATAGTGACTTTTCATTATAAATAGTGTATAATTACTTCAAGGAAATATGAAAATGTTATCCTTTTTAACCTGAGTGATTCGATAACTGTAATATGTGGTCCAACATTATATTTTGTGGGACATGTAGATGAATAGGGTGTGGATGGTTTCATTTGAGTAGCTAACCCCTACGAGAAATTGTCCCCAAATATTCACTCTCTCCTACATCGTTGGCTTTTTAGGGCCGGCTTAATGCAGAACGGTCACTCGGGATTTTTTCTATTAAAATCCTTGAATACGCTTTATTGTTATTGAATAATTAATCGTGTATAATACTATTATATAGTTTTAACTATTTTATGGAGATGTTTCAGGTGAAAATATTAGTAATTGGTGCAGGTGGAAGAGAATATTCTATTGGTATGGCACTAAAAAAAGATGATAATGTAGAGAAGTTATATTTTGCCCCAGGTAATGGAGCAACAGATGAACTAGGTGAAAATTTGACAATTAGTGATTTTAATGAATTGGCTGATTTTTGTGAAGAAAATAGTATTGATTTGACTATTGTTGGCCCTGAAGCTCCTTTGGTTGATGGTATTGTTGACCTGTTTGAGAGTAGAGGATTGACCATATTTGGACCAACTGCTAGTGCTGCACAGTTAGAGGGTTCAAAAATCTTTATGAAAAACTTTTTGGCTAGACATAATGTACCTACAGCTAAATATATAGAGACTAACTCTATTGAGGAGGCTTATAAGTTTATAAACTCATTAGAAGCTCCTATTGTAGTAAAAGCTGATGGGCTTTGTGGTGGTAAAGGTGTAATTATTGCACAAAGTCATGATGAAGCAAAAAAAGCTGCTGGAGATATGTTATCTGGTAACTCATTTGGTGATGCAGGTACTTCTATTGTAGTTGAAGAGTTTTTAGATGGTTATGAACTCTCTGTATTTGCTATTTGTGATGGTGAAGATTATGTAGTTTTACCCGCTGCCCAAGACCATAAGCGACTACTCAATAATGATGAAGGGCCAAATACTGGTGGAATGGGTGCTTATGCTCCAACACCTCTTGTAAATGATGATATATATCGTAAATTAGAAGATAAAGTGATTAATCCTACTCTAAAAGGTATGAAAGAAGAGGGTAATCCTTTTAAAGGTGTACTATTTATAGGTGTTATGGTTGTAGATGGTGAACCTATTATTTTGGAGTACAATGTACGATTTGGTGATCCAGAGTGTGAAGAGCTTATGCCTCTACTCAAATCTCCTGCAAGTGAGCTATTTTATAAAGCCTCTACTGGAAATCTAAAAGATATAGAGATTGAATTTTATGATAAATATGCTGTTGGTGTAGTTATGGCAAGTCGTGATTATCCTTATAAAAGTAGTGAACCAGCAGAGATTATTATAGATGATATAGTGCATGATGATGTTCAAGAAAACTCTCATATATCTTTTGCAGGAGTTAGCCGTGGAGATGATGGTAAATTGTATGCTACAGGTGGTAGAGTATTAGTTTGTGTGGGACTTGGAGATAGTATAGCAGAGGCTCAAAGTAGAGCTTATATGTTAGTAGGGCAAGTACATTTTGCAGGTAAACATTGTAGAACAGATATTGCATACCAAGCACTTTAGGAGTATAGGTGAGTGAGTCGGAGTTAAACAGTTATCAAATTTCTACTATAGGAAAAAGAGCAACAGCATATTTTTTAGATGATGTTATTGTATCTCTTTTGCTATTTATAATTTTTTATAATCAGTTGTTAAATATATATCAACAGGTACAAAATCATATGGATTTTACACCTTTAGTAGCATATTTACAAGAGAATACCTTGATATTTATACTACTGCGAATAATATATCAGACATTTTTTGTATGGCAAAATGGTATGACACCTGGTAAAATGATTATGAAAATTAGGGTAATTGAGATGGATAGTGGAAATATACCATCATTTGGTGTAGCATTTCTGAGAGCTTCTATTCGTATAGTTAGTGAGAGTATATTTTATATAGGTTATATTATGGCATTTTTTAATCCAATGGTACAAACTCTTCATGATAAATTGGCAAAAACTGTTGTAGTGGATGTTTAAGTTATTATTACTTTTATCACTATTTAGTCTATCTCTTTTTTCCAAAGAGATAGTAGAAGTATATGCAAAAATAGTTCAAGCTAGAGGTAAGTCATTTATCGCCAAAAATAGTGTAATAATACTATATGACCACTCTATGATAAAAGCA
>JANTFF010000135.1 GCA_024763575.1 Sulfurovum sp. | reverse complement strand
CAAAATATAAATTTTGCAACTTATAAAAGAACAAAATTTAAAAAAGTTGTAGAGAGTGAACTATTAAGAAGAGAAGAGAAAAAAGGTTCTCTCTCAAAAGATTATATTCCATATATTAGTGATTATATAAGAACTTTGGTTAATAGTTCTTATCTTAAAAAATATAATATTGATAGATATGAGAGAATAGATAGAAATTTAGAGAAAATTATATCAGAGATTAAATCACTCTCTTTGCAAAATGAGTTTATGGAGTTTGTTGATAATAACTACTATTACGCTTCAGTAGATAGTTGTAAAAAAACTAATAGAGAAGATGTAGTTTACTCTATTAGAGTAGATAGTAGTTGTCACTCTTTTGTTGCTAATGGATTGATAAACCATAATACAGAAGCTAGAATGACAAAAATCACAGAAGAGCTATTACGAGATATAGAAAAAGATACAGTTGATTTTGTACCAAACTATGATGACTCTATGAGTGAACCTGATGTTCTCCCTTCTCGTGTTCCAAATCTACTTCTCAATGGTTCTAGTGGTATAGCCGTAGGTATGGCTACAAATATCCCTCCTCATAGATTAGATGAGCTAATTGAAGCACTTTTACTTATGATAGAAAATCCTGATTGTGAAGATAGTGAGCTATTTAATATTATAAAAGGTCCTGATTTCCCAACAGGTGGTATTATCTTTGGTAAAAAGGGAATTTTAGATGCTTATAGCACTGGTCGTGGTCGGATTAAAGTTAGAGCCAAAGTTCATATAGAAGAGAAGAGAAATAGAGAAGTAATTGTAATAGATGAGCTTCCATATCAGGTTAATAAATCACGCCTTATTGAGAATATTGCAGGGCTTGTAAAAGATAAGCAGGTTGAGGGAATATCTGAAATTCGTGATGAGTCTGACCGTGATGGTATGCGTGTGGTAATTGAGCTGAAAAAAGATGCTATGAGTGATATTATTTTAAATAATCTCTATAAAAGTACACAGTTACAAGTGACATTTGGTATTATTATGTTGGCTATTGAGAATAAAGAGCCAAAAATATTTAAACTTCGTGAACTGTTAGAGCTTTTCCTAAAACATAGAAAAACTGTAATTATTAGAAGAACTATTTTTGAACTTGATAAGGCTACTGCTAGAGCTCATATTTTAGAAGGACTCAAAAAAGCTGTCAATAATATAGATAGAGTCATTAGAATTATCAAAGAGAGCAAAGATAGTGATAGTGCTAAATCTGAACTGATTGAAGTGTTTGGTTTATCTGAAATTCAAGCTAATGCAATCTTGGAGATGAAGTTAAGACGGCTTACTGGATTAGAGCAAGAAAAAATTGATAATGAATTGGCTGAACTTTATAAACTTATTGAGTATTTGCGTTCTATTCTAAAAAGTGAAGATATTTTAAATGGAATTATTGCCGATGAACTTAAAGAGATAGGAGATAATTTTAAAAGTGATAGAAGAACAGAGATTGTAGATGATTATGATGATATAGATATAGAGGATTTAATTCCAAATGAACCTATGGTTGTAACTATTACTCATAGAGGATATATCAAACGAGTAGCAGTAAAACAGTATGAAAAACAAAAAAGAGGTGGCAAAGGCAAAATTGCAGTTACTACTCATGATGATGACTTTATAGAGCAGTTCTTTATCTCTAGTACTCATGATACTTTGATGTTTGTAACCGATATGGGTCAACTATATTGGCTAAAAGTATATAAAATTCCAGAAGGAAGTAGAACTGCTAAAGGAAAAGCAGTTGTAAACCTAATTAATCTTCGAGCAGATGAGAAGATTATGTCTATTATCCCTACAACTGACTTTCATGAGGATAAAGGTTTAGTATTTTTTACTCAAAATGGTATAGTCAAACGAACGAATTTAAAAGAGTATTCAAATATCAGAACCAATGGTGTTAGAGCGATTAATCTTGATGAAGATGATAGTATAGTCACTGCAAAAATAGTAATGCCTGATACCAAATGGCTATTTATAACTACTAAAAAAGGTCAATGTATTAGATTTAAAGTAGAAGATGCTAGAGAGATAGGTAGAGTAGCACGAGGTGTTACAGGTATCAAGTTCAAAATAGATAATGATTTTGTATGTGGTGCAACAATTATTGCAGATGAAGATAGTGAACTTCTAATGTTAAGTGAAAGAGGTATTGGTAAACGAACAGTAGCATCAGAGTATAGAGAACAGAGCCGTGCAGGAAAGGGAGTAATTAGTATGAAGCTAACCCCAAAAACTGGTGATGTAGTGGGTGTAGTAATGGTAGAAGAGGACAAAGACCTTATGTGTTTAACAAGTATTGGTAAAATGATACGAGTTGATATGCAAACTATACGAAAAGCAGGACGAAATACATCAGGTGTCAAAGTAGTTAATGTTGAGAAAAAAGATATAGTTGTCAGCATGGCAAAGTGTCCTAAAGAGGAGACAGAAGAGCCAGATATTGTTAATGGAGATGGATTGGTAGAATAGATTTTTAAAGAGGTACTTTTTGTTAAGTGCCTCAATATAAAACATAAACTCCCTAAATCCTAATAAATATATCTCACAAAGCCAACCCTCACACCTATTTAGTTAAAATAGCACCAATATTATTTTAATAAAAAAGGACAAATTTGAAAAGATATAATATCGCAGTAGTTGGTGCAAGTGGTGCTGTTGGTGAAGAGCTTTTTAGAGTTTTAGAAGAGCAAAACTTTCCTGTAGCCAATCTTTTACCATTAGCAAGTGCAAATTCAGCAGGTAATATAATTGAGTTTGCAGGTCAAGAGTATAAAATAGAAGAACTCACAGAAGATGTATTTATAGATAGAGGTATTGATATAGCATTTTTTAGTGCAGGGGGTAGTATTTCTGCTAAATATGCTAAATATGCTGTGGAATCTGGTGCTGTTGTAATTGATAATACTAGCCATTTTAGAATGATGGATAGAGTTCCTCTAGTTGTTCCTGAAGTTAATCCTGAAGATATTGAGCTATGGGAAGATAGTGGGATAATAGCAAATCCAAACTGTTCTACTATTCAGATGGTACAACTACTTAAACCTTTAGATGATTTATATGGTATCAAAAGAGTTGATGTAAGTACATATCAGGCTACTTCAGGAGCAGGAAAAGCTGGAATGGAAGAGCTTGTTATGCAGATGAAAGACTTTTTTGCATTTCAACTTGACGAGAGTGAAGTAAAAGCTTTTGCTCATCAGATTGCTCTAAATGTTATTCCTCATATTGATGTACCTCAACCAAATGGATATACAAAAGAAGAGATGAAAATGGTTGATGAGACTAATAAGATTATGCACTCTAATTTTGCTGTTAGTGCTACTTGTGTTAGAGTTCCAGTTCTACGAAGTCATAGTGAGTCTATTACTATTACTTTTGGGGAGGGAGTAGATGTTAGTGTAGAAAAAGCTAGAGAGGTATTAGATAATTTTGAAAATGTAAAAGTTATTGATGATTTGGAAAACAATGAATACCCTATGCCTATAACTGCAACTGATACAGATTTAACTTATGTGGGTAGAATTAGAAAAGACATATATTCACCTAATATTTTACATATTTGGGGAGTTGCAGACCAAGTGAGAGTAGGGGCTGCTACAAATGCCGTTCGTATTGCTCAAAAGTGGATAGAGTTAGAGGATTAGTATGAAGTTTATAGAACATTTCTTTGAGAGTTTTTTATGGAATACTAGATTTTTTGTACTTCTAGCAGTTATTTTCTCTATGCTTGGAGGTATTGCACTTTTTGTTGTGG
>JANTFF010000134.1 GCA_024763575.1 Sulfurovum sp. | reverse complement strand
AAAACTCTATATATTCATTTATATCTTTCTTTAAAATAGTATCATTCAAATCAACTCTCTTTTTCATAGGAAATTTCAAAAAAAACTGTTTTGGCATAATTGAGTTCTCTTTTTTAGGATTTTTGAGGTACTTAAACATCTTTTTTTGAATAATTTGTTTGTCACTATATTTCATAAGGTATCGTCTATAGATAAGCTCACTAGGAATTTTTTGCTCTTTATGACACTTTATACATTCTATGTCTAGGCTATTAGAATGAGATTGTGATAAAAGTATTCCACTGCCTATCATTATAATTAAAAGCTTTTTTACCATTTTAGAGTTACCTTTGTATAACTATTCTCTATAGATTGTATAGAGAATTTAAACTCATATTGTTTGACAATATATTGTATAATATCCAAACCAATACCAAATCCACCCTCACTTTTATTTCCTCTACTAAATCTATTATGAATGGTTTTTAAATCTTCCTCTTTTATTCCTATGCCACTATTATATACTTCAAAAATATCCAAACCAAGAGTAATTTTCAAATCTCCTCCTTTTTTATTGTACTTAATAGCATTTGATAATATATTATCTATAAGCCTAATAGCATCATTTTGGTCAATATTTAATATAACCTTAGATTCAATATCCAATTCTAACTTGAGTGATTTCGCCTCTATCATTGTATGAAAAAAATCTATTCTCTCATAGAAAAGTTGTGTTATATCAAGAGATACTATATCTCTATGATAATTGTGATTAAGTTTGAGATATGTCAAATCTTCATAAATGCGATTCAATGTTTTAGAAGCTATCTCTATTCGTTTCATCTCATTTTTACCCTCACAAGTGTAGATTGTATCTAGTAGCTCAATATTTGTCAAAATAGTGCTAATAGGGGTATTGAGTTCATGAGTTGTGTCTTGGATAAATCTATTCATACCCTCAATAGACTCTTTCATAGGTGCTACAAAAAGTTTTCCCAAAAATAGTCCTAATATAGTAAAAAATATAAATGCAATCAATAAAAACAGAGCTAATAGCTTTTGTAAATTAATAATAGGCTGTTGGTCAATTGTTTTGGAGACAAGCAAATAAGAAGCTCCTAAATAATAGGGTTTCACAGGATATATATAAAAAAGCTTACTATCTTGTGTATAAAACTCTCTCTCCCACAGTATATTTTTGGGTTTAAATAAGCCAAATATATACTCTTTTTTTATATCATATATTGCTGATTGAAAAGGCTGATGAGATGGATAGACTAGAGGAGAATTAAAGGTTGAATGTAATACTCTTAACTCTTGCACACTTCTTTGAGCCTCAATATGAAGCCTATCCATTTGAGTATCCAATATATTATGTTTTTGATAATTATATAGAATAACTGTTGCCAAAAGAAAAAGTAGTAGAGTGGAACTTAGATAAATAGTCAAAAATCTAAATAGTGAGCGTTTTTCACTGCTTAACATAACGGTATCCCACATATTTGAGGGTTTCTATTTTATCTTTGCCTAAAATATTTCGGATAGTTGAAATATATGCTCGTAAACTCCCATGACTAGGTATCTCATCATATTCCCAAAGTTCATTAAAAATATCATTATAACTCAAAAGCTTATTAGGATTTTCAAGTAATAGAATGAGTAGTTTCATCTCTTTTGTTCTAATATTTAATGTTTTGTTATTATATAACAGTAAGCGTTTTTCAAAATCAAAAGAGTATCCATTATTCAAATCTATACTCTTTTGTAAATTTATCACTTGGCGTTTAAAGATAACCTCAATACGAACTAATAATTCTTTGAGAGCAAAAGGTTTACGAATATAATCATCACACCCAATATCAAACCCTCTCGTAACATCATCTACACTATTTAATGAAGTGATAAAGATAGCAGGAGTACTATTTTTTTCTGCTCTAACTTCTGTTAAAAAATCAAATCCATTTTGATAAGGCACTTTTATATCCAAAAGCATCAAATCAATCTTTTGTTCATAGAGTATATCTTTGGCTTCATAAGCATCATAAGCTGGATATATTTTATAATTTTTATACTCTAAAAACTGTTTAATTGTATCATTTAGTTGTAGGTCATCTTCTAATAATAATATATTTTTCATCTGTTTTCTAGTATAATAACATTATGAAGCTAATTTTGTGGATATTCATTATGGCAATATTTTGTTCCAAGTGAACAACACCCATCACTTATCCCCATATTTTTTAATCCTTTATCAAATGCCCAATAGTGTTTGTAACTTCCATTACGCAAAAAGTTAAATACATCCAATACATCAGAAGCGTTTGATGTTGTAGCTTGGTCAATATATTTATCCAAATCATTAATATCTGTAACTTCTACCATACAACCAACCTCCAAAGCATCTTTTTTTGATTGAATTCCTTTGTCATAAAGCATATCATAAAGTTCTTGCACAGCTACAACTGGATACCTTCCATTTCCATAACTATCTAAACTTTTTTTGTCATAAGGAATATCTGTATCAGGATAAAGTGTAATATTCAAATCATATTTAACAGCTAAATCATTTACAGCTTCTTCATGTTTTATTTCTGATTTACTAGCAATATTATAAAGCTGTTGAAGAGGTTGTTTTTTATAAACATTTAGATAAATCTCTTTAGCTAATTTCTCTTCATTGTACATGTAGGTTATAGAGTCTTTTAAATCTTGTGTTAATTCTGATTTATTAGAACTTATAGCTGTGCTTACGGTTGATGGCATACTCTCTGTTTGATAGTTTGATTGTGAATAATCACCACTATTTGATTTACCATTTCCATTACTATCATTACAACCTATAATCATAAAGAGTGAACTAAGTAGCACTATTTGTTTTACTCTATTTGTATTCATTTTTGACTCCATTTCCTATTTATATTTAAAGAATTCTAACAAGTCTGTGTTAATCATATGTTAATTTACATTGCGTTCATATAGAAACACTATCATACTTTATTATAATAAAAATAAGGATATAAAATGAAAAAACAAATACTTCTAATTACAGGACTTGCTCTCGCATTCAATGGAAACCTAATGGCAGATGCTATACCTGCACCAAGTGAGGGTGAAATTCTTTTCACTCAAAAATGTGCAAGTTGTCACTCAATTACTCGTCCAAAAGATATGTCAACAGTCGTTGCACCAGCACTTATGGGTGTAATGCATCATCTTAAAATAAGCTATCCAAATAAAGATAAAGCTGTTACATTTATTAAAGATTATGTGATTAATCCTACTAAAGAAAAAGCCATCTGTATGCCAAAGAAAATCGAACGATTTGGTCTTATGCCTTCACAAAAAGGAAATGTTACAGAGGAAGAGTTAGAAGTTATTGCCAACTGGATGTTTGATAATTTCCCTCCTAAAAATTTTAGAGGTATGGGTCAGGGAAAAAATTTTAAAATTTTAAGAGTCAGGTGATGAAAATAAACTTTTAAAAAATAATTGCTACAATACCAAACTTAAAAAAACAAGGAAATAGCGATGGCTAGAAGACCAAGGTTGGATATGGCAGGTTTTCATCATATAGTAAATAGAGGAGTAGCAAGAGATAAATACCTAGAGATACTCTGTAAAGCATGTAAAACTTATAAAGTTAATGTGCATGATTACTGTTTGATGGATAATCACTACCACTTACTAGTAGAGACAACTAGAGAAAACCTCTCCTTGTTCATGAGACAGATAAATTCAAACTATGCTATCTATTTCAATAAAAAATATAAGCGAACAGGTCATCTTTGGCAAGGAAGATACAAG
>JANTFF010000133.1 GCA_024763575.1 Sulfurovum sp. | reverse complement strand
AGTTGATTTTTGGGCTCCTTGGTGTGGTCCATGTCGTATGATGGCTCCTGCATACGAAGAGGCTGCCTTAGAGATGCCACTTCAAGCGATATTTCTAAAAGTAAATACACAAGAGTATCAAGATTTGGGTGCTGTTTATAATATCCAAAGTATCCCTACTATTGTAGTTTTCAAAGGAACAAAAGAGGTTGATAGAGTATCTGGAGCTATGAGTTCTCAGAGATTAGTTAATTGGCTTAGACAGTTTGTCTAAAATTATGATATAATATTTTTTGATATTTAAATAGAGGAGTATTTGATGTCCAAATCAAAAATATTATTACTTGAAGATGATTCTAATCTCAATGATACCATAACAGAATTTTTGGAAGATGAAGGTTATGTGGTAGATAACGTATATGATGGGTATGAAGCCCAAGATAAACTATATGAGAGTAAATATGATTTACTTTTATTGGATGTTAATACTCCTGGTGTTGATGGTTTTACTGTTTTAAAAGAGGCTAGAGAAAATGGTGTGGTATCTCCATCTATATTTATTACTTCACTAGATGGTGTAGATGATTTAGAGAAGGGTTTCAAAAGTGGTTGTGATGATTATATACGCAAACCATTTATACTAAAAGAGTTACTTATTCGTATAGAGACACTGCTTCGCAGAGGTTTTTTTCATGAAGCAAATGACCTTATAGAGATAAGTGAAAATATCGCATATAATACAAAATCTAATGAATTAATAGTAGATGATAAAGCCCAAACTTTAGGAAATAAAGAGTCTGCGTTATTTAAGCTCTTTATGAAACAGCAAGATGAGGTTATATCTCATGATAGGATTTATAAAGAGTTGTGGGATTTTGATGAAGACCCAAGTGATACGGCTCTACGAACCTATATTAAAAATATTCGTAAAATAATAGGTAAGGATAGAATTGTCAGCATTAAAAAACAGGGATATAAGTTTATATCTCAATAGTGAGAAGCAATCGCTTAGGAGATTTCTAACTCTTTATATATTTTTGGTTTTAGCACTAATATCTCTTTTGAGTGTCTCTTATTATAAGAGTCAAGAGAAGTTAATGTTTTCAAACCAGAGAACTGTTTTGAGTGGTTATGCTACAGAACAGGTCAAAAGACTCAAAATACTACATCATTATTTCCCTACAAGATATAAATATCCAAGAGATAGAAGATTTAAAAGTGCAATATATGATATAGAGAGAGTATTAATATTTTCTACACTTGATAATAATCATGTAAATATGGACAAAGTCATATATAGAGCTGGTAATAAAATACATTTTGTAAAAACTCTTGATGATTATTATCTAGGTGCAATGTATCTTATTTTGGAGATTGATGAAGATAGAGCTTGGTTTAGAGATACTATTTGGAATATCATTGCATTAGGTACAATTATGTTAATAGTATTAGCTATTTTTGGACTATTTTTTGTAAGGCTATTTCTAAAGCCGATGAAGAACTCTATAGAACTTCTTGATAACTTTATCAAAGATACCACACATGAACTCAATACCCCAATATCAGCAATATTAGCCAATGTAGAGATGATGGATAAATCTATAATGAGTGAAAAAAACATCAAAAAATTAGCTCGAATAAATATAGCAGCCAAGACAGTATCACATCTATATCAAGATTTGACCTATCTTGTTCTAGGACATCAACGAATATCCAAAGATGAATGGATTGATTTGAAAAAACTAATTTTGAATAGGGTTGATTATTTTTATATATTATCAAAGTCTAAAAAAATATCATTTCAACTAGATTTAGAAGATAGCAAACTACTCATAGACCCTGTCAAGATTGCTAGAATGATAGATAATCTCATATCCAATGCTATCAAATACAATAAAAGAAATGGAACTATCCAAATTGTTCTAAGAGATGAGTATGTTTTAATATCAGATACAGGTATAGGTATCAATTCAGACAAAGTCAATTCTATTTTTGATAGATATAGTAGATTTACTAATAGTGCAGGTGGTTTTGGTATTGGGTTAAATATTGTCAAAAGTATTGCTGATGAGTATAATTTGAAGATTACTGTAAGTTCAGTATTAGGAGAAGGCACAACATTTAGAGTTGAATTTCCAAAAGGTAATAAAAAATGAAAAATATAATTAAAACTATAGTTACGATTGGTATCTTTTCGACATATCTTTTCTCTCAAAATGTATTTGAAAGAAACTGTTTAGTATGTCATGAACATTTTCCTGCATCCTTACAAAGGATGTTTATGTCATATCTCAAAGTATATAGTGGAGAGATAACAACCAAAGCAGCACTGAAAGGTTACCTCCAAAACCCAGATAAAAAATTATCAGTAATGTCTGATTTGTTTATAGACCGTTTTGGTATCAAAGATAAAACAGATTTAACCGAAAAAGAGTTAGAAGAAGCAATTAATATTTATTGGGATTTATATAATGTTCGTAATAAATTGCGATAATAGGAATATTGGTTTTTAACATACCAACCAATTTTCCATCTTAAAAACATCTTCCATACAAGGTAAGGCTCTCCATCCTCCACTCTCTAGTACCATTATTTTACCTCCAAAATAGCCTACAATATACTGCTCTTTGTAAATAGGAAACATTCCTCCATTAAACATGGCAAATATATCTTCATAACTATTTGGATATTGATAGTGTGCAAAATCAAAGCTATGAAGTACCATGATTGCATGTTGGAGTAGCTCATTTTTCAACATAGAACTACTCAACAGATAATAAGACGGATATGTAATAGCAGGGTCATCTAGTAGTTCTGATATATATAGTCTCTCTTTTTTCTTTTTAAACATAACTATTTACAGAAGTGTACCATTTTGAACTTATCGCCCATAATTGTAGGAGATATTAGTGTCTTGATTTTATCAGCTTCTCTTAGATAGTTCTCTTGGCTAGTCTGTTTGGCAAACTGTTCTAGTATCTCTATTAGTCCAAATCGTATTAATGCTCTAGCTTGTGTTTCATAACTATCTACCTTGAAACCTGCCTCTTCAAAAGCCTCTATAACATGACCAAAGTTTACATCATAAGTTATATCTGCTTTCTGATATGCTTCTACTATATCTAACTCTTCATCAAATAGTGGGAAAGTTTCATGTTTTTGATACACTCGAATAGAAAAGTCATTTCGTACTAATTTCTCACCATAATCAAAGCTGATAAAATCACATTTTTTGACCCCTTTTGCCATATCTTTGGCAAACTCTTCATAACCTAGAGCTACTTCACCTTTGGTTTGTCTATGAGTTGAAGCAAACTCCAATAGTTTTGGGTCTGCATCTCTCCACTCTACAATATTATTTTCTATAAAAGCTTGTTTCCCATCTTTTATAAGTTCACAAGGAAATGCATCAAATATCTCATTGGCAACAAAAAAGGCATACTCTTGCTCTACTTCAGATATATTATTAAAATGTGTTATTTGAATATCGTTTCCAAATCTTTGAGATATATATTTGAGTTGTTCTTTTTGTACCTCTATTTGTCTCTCTACTATACCAAATTTGAGAGTTTTTACTAATGTCGGGTCAAGAGTATATAACCACTGTATCATATCACAAAGTAGATAACCTTGATGAGCCCCTATCTCTATAAGCCATCCATTTCGTTTAAAATCATCTTTTTGCATAAGAGAATAAAAATAGTTTGCGATACTTGCTCCAAAAAATGAGCTAGTGCTTACAGCAGTATAAAAATCTCCTGACTTGCCTATGGCTTTGAAGTTTTTGTAGTAGCCATTTTCTCCATATAGCCACTTGTTCATATAGGTACTAAATTTCACTATTTTCC
>JANTFF010000132.1 GCA_024763575.1 Sulfurovum sp. | reverse complement strand
TATGGGATATGGTGAGTATGAAGGTTTTATACTCAATCTACAAGCCAATTTCTCTGACCCACTTATGCAAAACTCTATGGGATTACTACTATCCACAGATAAACAAAGAACAGTTGGAGGGATAGGCTATAATAATACAGCCCATCAGTTAGAGTTTGGGGGAACAGGTTATATAGTATCTCATAATAGTGATTATAATAGCTCTGATGAGAGAGATAGTGGATACTCTACATATATGAGGTTACCAATAATTTCTACTGGCTATTGGAGAGCCTCAACTACACTTGATTATACCAAAGATTTTGAGAATATATATAGGAAACCTCTATCATTATCATTAGATATAAGTAATAGTAAACAGTTTGGGATTAGCAAATATCCCAATAGTCTAAATAATTTTGATATATTTGTATCACAAGATAGAGGTGAAAATAGTTATGGGGCTTCTTACTCATGGGGATATGGACTACCTTGGCAAACTTTTGTTAGTTTAGATGGAACTTATATGAAAAGTAACTTAGTAAATGAAGATAGAGAAAAAGGGATAGAGATTAACCATAATTTTGGAGATATACAGAGTGAAAAAGCATCTATATCTATGCCAACTATTGAAAACAGTAGATATGCCAAAGAGCTAAAAGTAGGAGAGGTTGGTTTATATAAAACTATTGATACTCCATTATATTTTTTCTCTTTTCCAATATCTTTACAAAGAGAGTCATTATATCTTAAACAGAAAGTTTATGATATAGATTTCGCAGACGAGAATAAAATATATAATGAGAGTACATTAGGATTAGAGAGTGATTTTGTATTTTTGAATAATTTTGTAATTCCTCTTAAATTTGAATTGCTTTATAACAAAGATGTTCAAGACCAGACTATGTTTAGAGTTCTATTAGGTACAGAGTTTTAGTGCGTTAAAAAACGCACTAAATTTAATTGATAGCCAACATTCGCTCAAGTGCTAAATTGGCATATTTAACAGTATGCTCATCTACAAAAATCTCATTAATAGGTTGATTATCTTCAATAGATTTTAGTGTTAGGTATAAATCCTCTAGTGTAGTTTCATTCATAGTTGGACACTCTGGTTTAGTTGATGATAGTACAAATGTATTTCCATTTGGACGCATTCTATTTACTAGATTATACTCTGTTCCTACTGCTACTTTTTGGTTAGGGTCTAGTTCATTTACAAATTTAATAAGTTGAGAGGTTGAACCTGCAAAGTCTGAAGCCTCTACTATTTTTGGGTCGCACTCTGGGTGAACAGCTATTAAAATATCAGGGTATCTATTACGATAGAACTCAATATCCTCTAGTGTAAAGAGTTGGTGAACGGAACAGAAACCATTAAAACAGATTATATCAGCCTCTTGTGGGTCACACTCTCCCTCTCCTATTATGCAGGATTTTAGACCCATAGAGTTTGCAAAGTTTTGTCCTAAACATCTATCAGGAACGAAAAGTATCTTTTTGCCACTCTCTAAACCTTTTTCTATAATCTTATAAGCATTTGATGAGGTACATACCATTCCACCCATCTCTCCAACTTTAGCTTTTACTGTAGCATCACTATTAATGTAAGTAATAGGTAGTATATTATCTTTATCTATACCTCTATCAGTCATATATTTGACACTATCATCAAAATAACTTGCATCTATCATTCTAGCCATTGCACAACATGCTACTTTGGGCATTAGGACTCTTTTCTCAGGTGCAATGACTTTGACACTTTGACCCATAAAACCTACACCACAAAATACTACCCATGGATTATTATCGACTTTACATTTTCTAGCCAACTCCAAACTATCACCAATAATATCAGCCATCTCAAATACTTCATCTCTTTGATAATAGTGTCCTACAACAGTTACTGGTAGTTTATCTTTTAATCTTTTAATCTCTGCTCTATAATCAATACTCACTATTTAAGCCTTTTTTTAGCTAAAAGTACCATATTTTTAGTTAAAATTTCGACAACTATTTATAAAAAACGGAGATTTTATGGATTTAAATATCATACTTTACATTACAGCCTATCTATTAGCGTCAATACCATTTGGTTTTATACTAGCAAAAGTTTTTGCTGGAGTTGATGTGAGAAGTGAAGGAAGTGGAAATATAGGTGCAACAAATGTACTTAGAGTTGTAAAAGCCAAAGACCCAAAGTTAGCCAAAAAACTAGGTATAGCTACATTGGTATTAGATGCTCTAAAAGGAGCAGTAGTTATACTAATTGCTAAAGCCTTAGGTTTAGATGATACTGTTTTATGGACACTGGCAGTTTTAAGTGTTATAGGTCACTGTTTTAGCCCATTTTTAGGATTTGAGGGAGGAAAAGGAGTAGCTACTGGATTTGGTGTACTACTTGTTATGGTTCCTTTTGAAGCACTTATAGCTATTGTTGTGTGGTTTGTAGCAGGTAAATTACTCAAAATATCTTCACTATCCTCACTAATAGGTTTGGTAGCTCTACTATTATCATCATATATTATACATCCTGATATGCCTGTTATTTATTCACATGCACCTATTTGGATTATTGCATTTATAATCTTTTATAAACATATACCAAATATAGTAAGACTATTCAAAAAAGAAGAGACATCAGTAGTATAAAATGCAAAAGCACTCTTCACTTTTTACTATTCACTGTTGGCTAGAAACCAATGTTATCATTGGTATCTTAGATTTTGAGCGTACTTCTAAACAGACAGTTATAGTTGAGACAAAAATTAACTATAATTATACAGAAGAGTCATTTATTGACTACTCTATTGTTCTAAATAGAATAGAAACTCTTCTAATTGAAAAAAAATATAAACTGATAGAAGAGGCACTAGAAGAGATAGGTCAAACTATATTAGGGGACTATCCTCAAATTATATCTCTTTACTTAAAAATATCAAAACCTGATATTATACCAAATGCCTCTGTTGCACTATCAAAAGAGTGGAAATAACCACTAATAACAGCTAAGAATATAAAATAATTGAAAAAAATCTAAAATTTAACGAAAATTATTTAAAAAAACTTTAAACTATAATATATTTGTGTTATAATATTAAAAATTTATTAAATTAGGAGCTTTAAATAAAATGCGAATATTAATTATAGAAGATGAAGTAACATTAAGCAAAACACTTTCAGATGGACTTAAAGAGTTTGGATTTCAAAATGATGTAGCAGGAAATATCAAAGATGGTGAATATTTTTTAGGAATTAGAAACTATGATTTGGTTTTATTGGATTGGATGTTACCAGATGGTAACGGAATTGACATAATTGTTAAATTAAAAGAGAAATCACCAAAAACTTCTGTTATAGTGTTATCAGCAAGAGATGATAGAGAGAGTGAGATAGAGGCTTTGAAAGCTGGAGCTGATGATTTTATCAGAAAACCTTTTGATTTTGAAATATTGACAACTCGAATTGAAGCAAAACTTAGATTTGGTGGGTCAAATATTATCGAAGTTGAAAATCTCATTATCAATCCTGAAGAGGAGAGAATTATCTATGATGGAGAAGAGATTGAACTCAAAGGTAAACCTTTTGAGGTACTAACTCATTTAGCTATGCATAAAGACCAAATTGTATCCAAAGAGCAACTATTAGATGCTATTTGGGAAGAGCCTGAATTAGTAACACCAAATGTAATTGAAGTTGCTATTAATCAGATTAGACAAAAGATGGATAAACCATTAAATATTACCACAATTGAAACAGTGAGAAGAAGAGGTTATAGATTTTGCTTTCCAAAAGGAGCTTAGGTAGTAGTTTTTTTATTGAGATTGTTGTCGTAATGACAGCAATGCTCATTGCAATAATGATATTCATATCTTATAT
>JANTFF010000131.1 GCA_024763575.1 Sulfurovum sp. | reverse complement strand
CCTTCAAGACTATAAATCAGAAAGCCTTTCAAATTCAGACTCGTTGGAGTTTGCTAGTTAGGAAGCCTCTAGCTCTTTAGCTAGAGGTAGTTCACGGTTCCTTATTTCTTTCTACTCTCTTTTTCCTCTATTCCACTTGTTCCAAATCTTCTTGCTAACTCTTGTTTAACTCTATCAGGGGTAATATCTCTATATCCTAAACCTACTAATGTATGATATAATAAATCAGCAGACTCATAGATTACCTGTTTATCACTCTCTTTATCTATTGCTACACACACTTCATCTGCCTCTTCACGGATTTTACTAAGCATTAACTCTTTGTCATTTAGTAGTTTTTTTGTCCATGATTTAGTGCTATCTTTACTATTTTTTCGCTCCAATATAGTATGATATAGAGTATCAACTACTCCATATATACTATCTGTATCAATCTCTTTATCTAGTATTACTTTGTCTTGTAACACAGAGGTAAAGAAACAGCTTTTGCGTCCTGTATGACATGCTACACCGTTTTGTTTGATTTTGAGTATAACTGTATCTGCATCACAATCTAATAGTATATCTTTTACCTCTTGGGTGTGGTTTGAGCTTTCACCTTTTTTCCAAAGTCTTTGACGACTTCGGCTAAAATAGTGTGCATAACCAGAACTAAGAGTTAGATTATAAGCCTCTTCGTTCATATATGCTAACATCAACACTTCATTGGTCTCATAATCTTGTGCTATTGCTGGGATTAGAGGATTTTTTTGCCAATCAATTTGCATCTATTATCCTATTCACTGACTGATGGATTAGCTGATATTACTTTTTGTTCTTTACCTTTGGCATCTACCCAAATATTAGGTACTGCTCCACCAGGAGTTAAGAATATTTGTGCATCTTTATTTACTTTGAGAGCTTCATTGAATTTAGCTTGTGTTTTAATCTGTTCGAGTTGAATTAGTTCAGGTGTCAAAGAGTCTGATATAAGCTTATTGGCTTTTGCTTGTTCTTGGGCTTCTATTCTAATTTTATCTGCTTGACCTTGTGCTACAATTCTATTTCTCTCAGCCTCACCTTTTGCAATCTCTGCATTTTTTTGTGCTTGTTGTTTGGCTTTTTCTTTTTGTTGTTCTGCTATAGTTACATCTTGTTTTGCTGCTTGTACTTGTTCTATTTTGGCTTTTATTTTTGGAGGGAGTACTATATTTCTAAGCTCAACTGATGATAATACAACAGGTTTTCCCTCTAATGCATTTATTTTTTCACTTACTTTAGTCTGAATAGCACTAGCAATCTCATTTCTCATTTCAGGAAGTTTTTCTGCTGGATATTTACCTACTACATCTCTTACTACTTCTCTTACTTTTGAGTTTATGATTTTTTCTTCCCAACTTGAACCCCATTTTTCTATAGTTTTTGGTGCAGATTCTGCTCTCAGACTATATTGCACAGCAATATCAATGCTTACTGTAAGTCCTCTTTGGTCTAGTACTTGTATCGCAGGATTTCTTTTTAATCCTCCTTCAAAACCACCTTTTGAAAGAGAAGTACTATAATTATCACCAATAGTTCTTCTATGTGTATCACTATATGTAATAAGTCTTATTCGTGTATTTACAGGGATAATTCTCTCTAAAATAGGAATATAAAAGTGTAAACCAGCTTTAAGTGGTGTCTCTGCAAATTTACCTGTTCTTACTTTAATTCCAACTTCACCAGAGTTAATAATAGTAAATGGTTTTAAAAATACCAATGCCACTATAATAGCCAATGCTATAAATATCCATTGTGAAACTTGTTTTCCACCACCATTATTATTTGATACTCTTTTTAGATTAGGAGGTGTTTTATTGTCACCTCCACCACTATTTGGTTGTTTCTTTTTGAAATAGTCGTTCATATCTGCTGGCATTAAAACTCCTTAGTTTATATATGTTAGATGTTGGATATAGTCAGGATTTTTTCCTGTTACTACATCAAAATATGCTGATTGAAGTCTCTCTGTCATCTCTCCACGAGAACCTGCACCTATAACTCTAGCGTCAACCTCTCGAACAGGAGTTAACTCTGCTGCTGTTCCTGTTAGAAATGCTTCATCTGCTATATATATCTCTTCTCTAGTAATTCGTCTTCTTACTACTTCTATTCCCATATCGTTAGCTAAATCAATAATAGTCTGTTGTGTGATAGATTCCAAAGTATTATCACTTGGTGGAGAGATAAGTTTGCCATCTCTAACCATAAAGAAACATGCACCACTAGCTTCTGCAATATATCCTTGGTCATCACGAAGAAGTGCTTCATCATATCCACCTTCAACTGCTTCATATTTTGCCATTTGAGAGTTGAGATAGTTTGCAACTGCTTTTGCTTTTCCCATACTTGAAGTATTTGGGGTTCTTGTAAATGAACTAATTTTTAATCTAATTCCTTTTTTTAGTCCCTCTTCTCCTAGATATGCTCCCCACTCCCAAGCTGAGATAGATACCTCTACAGGTGCATCTTTGTGATATAGACCCATAACGCCATAACCTAGATATACTAATGGACGGATATATGCTCCATCAAATAGCTCATTTGCTTGAAGTAGCTTTACTTGTGCATCATTTAGCTCTTCTAGTGTATATGGTACATCCATAAGTGTCATTTTTGATGAGTTTAGAAGTCTTTTTGTATGTTCTTTTAGTTTAAAAATAGCACATCTTCCATCAACTGTTTTATAGGCTTTTGTTCCCTCTATTGCACCATTTCCATAGTGTAGTGTGTGTGTTAATACATGAACTTTAGCTTCGTCCCAAGGGGTAAGTGTTCCGTTCATCCAAATATATTTTGCTTTATTCATATTCTGTTGCTCCATGCAAAAATTTATTGTGGATTTTAACTAAATTAGGGTTAAAAAGAGACACTATCTATTTTTATAATGAAAAAAACTCTCTATAATAAATATTTAAAAGTTAAATTGCTATATTATAAATAGAAATTAATTCAAAGGAAGAAATATGATTAGAAAAGAATTTTTAATGGCATTGTCACTATCAGCATTACTTTTAGGAGGATGTGTAGATTCATCAACAGGTGCATCAGCTAGAGCAGAGATGGAAGGTGGAGAAGCTACTAAAACTGAAGCAAAAGCAGAAGCTCCAGTAGCTCAAAAAGCAGAGGCTCCAAAAGTTGAAGCACCTGCTCCAGTAGCAGAAGAGAAAGCAGAGGCTCCTAAAGTTGAAACAGCTCCTGCATCAGCAGAAGTAAGTACCGCAGCATGTGCAGGATGTCATGGAGCAAACTTTGAGAAAAAAGCAATGGGTGTATCAAAAGTTGTTAATACTTTAACAAAAGATGAGATAAAAAAAGCACTACATGGATACAAAGATGGAACTTATGGTGGAAGTATGAAAACTATTATGAAAGGTCAAGCTACTCCACTAAGTGATGCTCAAATTGAGGCTATTGCTAATAAAGTTGGTAAATAAGTTCTAATTTTTATATTCAAAGAGGTTTTATTTCAAAACCTCTTTACTCTTTTATTTCTATGTTAGAAATACTTATTATAATTATAATAAATTTGAAAAAACACAATTAATCCACAAAATAATTTTATACTACGACTGTAAATAAAAAAACACATTAAAGGACAATTAATATGAAGAGAATCGTTAAACTAGTAGCAATTACAGCATTAATGGCACCAGCAGTATATGCAGAAGTAAATACAGCAGCATGTGCAGGATGTCATGGAAAAGACTTTGAGAAAAAAGCAATGAATGTATCTAAAGTTGTTAAAGATTTGAAAAAAGCTGATATTGTAAAAGCACTTACAGGATACAAAGATGGTTCATATGGTGGAGCTATGAAAGGTATTATGAAAGGTCAAGTTG
>JANTFF010000130.1 GCA_024763575.1 Sulfurovum sp. | reverse complement strand
CCACTCACTATAAATTATACAACCCAAGATGGAACAGCCACAGCAGGTTCAGACTATACAGCCAAAAGTGGAAGTGTAACTTTTAATCAAGGAGACAAAGATAAATTTGTAGATGTTGATATTATTGGAGATAATGAGATAGAAGATAATGAGTATCTCGATATGGTTATATCTGGAAGTTCATATATAGTCAAAAATAGTAGTAGAGGTTATATCATTAATGATGATGGCTCATACCCATCTATATCTTTTGATAGTAGTAGTTTCTCTGTAGTAGAGGGAAATAGTAGTCAAAGAAATTTGGATTTTACATTTACTCTTAATAGTCCAGCTATCGCAGGAGCAAAGTTTCATTATGAGACATGGGATATAAATGCCCAAGATGAAGCTAATGACAATGACTATATCTATACACATGGAGATAAAATTGTTACGGAGGGAGCAACTAGCGTTACAATTTCAGTACCTATTAATGGAGATACCAAAATAGAGGATGATGAGTTTTTTTATTTTGGAATATCTAATTTAGAAAATCTTAATTTGGGTAATTGGGACAAGGTTAAAGGTGAAATTATAAATGATGATGGCTCATATCCTACTATTTCATTGAATAGTAGCAACTACTCTATAACAGAGGGAGATAGTGGACAAAAAGATATAAACTTCACATTAACACTAGATAAACCTGCTATCTCTACTGCATCTTTTTATTATCAAACTTTTAATAATACAGCAACCACTAGTGATAGTGATTATGTAGCCGTGGCACAAACATATAATATAGGTGTAGGTGAGCAAAATATTACCATACCTGTAAAAATTAATGGTGATACAACAATAGAAGATGATGAAAAGTTCTATTTTGTATTTTATAATGAGAAAAATATTACTATATCAGGACAACAGTACTCTTTAGCAACCATTCTTAATGATGATGGAAGTTACCCTAGAATTAGTTTTGAACAACCAACTTACTCTATTATAGAGGGGGATAGTGGAGAAAAAGAGTTAAATATTACATTAACTCTTGATGCCCCTGCTTTTGCCAATACACATATAGACTACTACACACAAGACAATACAGCCCAAGATGGAAGTACCCCTACAGAAGATAGTGACTATATTGCTACAAGTGGTACACTAGATATTGATGCAAATGCAACCACTGCTTCTATTATAGTAAAAATAAATGGTGACACCAATATAGAGCCTAATGATAGTTTTTATCTATATATAAATAATCCCAAAAATCTTATAATAAATTCAAATAGAACAGAAGTTATTATTAAAAATGATGATGTCCATAATGAAGAGCCTTTTGTGTGTGATGAACATATGTATCTCTCTAGTAGTATTAAACGAGGTAGCCAAATAACAGGAAGAATGTGGCTACATAGAATTGATACTACCAAGTCGCCTTTTGGATTTGAGGTTATGGATGATGCAGGAGAGGATAAACTCTATAATGCTTTGGCTTATTCAGAGATAGATAACTATATCTATGGACTCTATCACAAAGAGCTATTTAAGATAAGTAAAACAGGTAAAGTTGTAAGTTTAGGAGAGGTTACAAGACTGCCTGATTTATTAAATAATAAACAGGCGTATGCAGGAGCTAGTTATGATGGATACTATTTTGTCACAGGTTTTGGAGTTGATTATGATAAAATCTTCAAAATCAAACTCTCAGATAGTGATGCCAATCGAACAGTAACAGATATAAATCTATCTACTGCTGTATCTATTAAAGATTTTTCGTTCTCTCCTCATGGGCAATATCTATATGGAATTGCAGATGGTGGGAAACTTACTAAAATTGATGTCAATGATGGTAATGTAACCTTTATTGGAGAGCCACATACAGGATATGAATTTGACTCATCATTTTCAGATAAAAATGGACGATTTTTTGCCAATGATAGTAAAGGTCATGGATTTTTTGAGTTTAATCTACAAACAGGAACAAAACGATTTTTGTCAGATTCTCAACCAGCAGACTACAATGATGGTACAAACTGTCTAAATGCAGGATTGGTATTTACAGATTATGGTGATGCTCCTATTAACTATGGTCCAGCTTGGCATAATATTGCCAATGGTATCTTTTTGGGAGATGAAGTTGACCATGATTTAGACTCCTATAATACAGTTGATGCTGATGGTGATGATAAAAATGGTATTGATGATGATGATGGAGTAACGCTAAGTGATGGAACAGATATAAATGGAACCTATTTTGATACAAATGCTACACATACTATTAAGGTCAAACTATCCAAAGAGGCTTATCTAAAAGTTTGGATAGACAAAGAGATAAAAGGTCATTTTTCTGATAGTGATGATTTGATTTATAATTCAGGAACAAAACTTAGTGCAGGAGAGCATACAATAAGTTTTGATTTACCTGCTAATTTGACAACCAATACCAAAACCTATCTACGAGCTAGAGTCTCATCAAATCCTAGTATGAACCCAACAGGTTTAGCTATTGATGGTGAGGTTGAGGATTATATGATATATTTTGGAAAGGGTGTTCAACCTCTAAGGGGAGTATTTAATATAGAAAGAACCAATAGTGGCTCTTTTCCAATAGATAGCCAAGCTAGAAATGCGTGGTTTACTCAAATAGTGGGTAGAGATTTTGACTACTCACTACTATTTTATGAAAAAGATATGAGCCAAGAGAAGATATTAGATAATGTGACTGTAAAAGTAGAATTAATAGATGAAGATACAAACTCCACACTATATACCAAATATGCATATATCAAAAACAGTCCTCCAAAAAGTAGGATTGATAATGCTTTACCACATGATTTAGATACACTACCTGCAACAAAAAGAGCTAGATTTAGAATATATTATGGAGTTGATGGAGACAATAATATTATACAAGCTCCATGTACTAATAATCCAGAAGATTGTTTTAATGCTTTACCACAGATTGAATTTACTGATTCCAAAGATGATTTCTCCATTCGACCTGACTATTTTCATATGATAATATTTGATGGAAATAGTTCATGTAGAGTAAATACAGCAACAGATAATAATACTCCTCTACGAGTATCAGCAGGGTATGATTATAATCTAAGTCTAACAGCATCTATATTTAATGGTAGTGATGCTACTCCATCTAAAGGCTATAACCCTACTGGAGTAAGTAGAGTGTTAGAATTTTTAGATAAATCTAATAGTCATGCTCCTATAAAAAATGATTATAATAGTACAGATAGTTTTAAAGATGGTAAAAACATAAATACTCTATTAGAGATAAAAGAGGTAGGGAATTATAGATTAAATATTATAGATAATAAATGGACACAAGTTGATAGTATCAAAGGAGATTGTGATATAAATAGCTCAATCCCTTCAGCCAATGGAAATATCAAATCAGGTTGTAATATAACCTCTCCTGATATAAATCTATCATCATATCCTGACTATTTTGATATAAATCTAACAATGCAAAACTTACCAAATAGTACACATAATGACTTTATATATATGAGTGAAATAAACTCTACATATAATAGTGTAGCCCTCTCTTATCAAGGAAGTATAATAGCCAAAAATGAGGATAATGAGACTACTCAAAACTTTACAAATGGATACTTCTCACAAGATGTAGAGTTGAAATTAAATGCCTCAACACTATCAGATGGAGGAGTAGATACAAATATAACAAGTTCTGATGGCTCAACTGTTAATTTTGCTAGAACAATTGAATTTAATAGTGATGGAAATATTACAACAACACTAAATCCGAAACTTTCTAATCTATCTATTATAAATATAAATGCAGATAAATTTACAAGTGAGAATAATGGAACAGCCAATATAGATATACGATATAATATA
>JANTFF010000129.1 GCA_024763575.1 Sulfurovum sp. | reverse complement strand
AGACTCTTGATGTGCTATATTTGTCTGTTGAAGATTAATTATTCTATCTCTCATCTGTCTTGGTATTCTTTGATGAGTTTTTATTTGAGTTTGAGCTTGTGGTTGAAGTTTGGCTCGTAATTTATTGATAGTATCTACTCTTTGCTCTTGATTCATCAAAATCAACTGCTCTTTGATATGGTTCATCAGTTCAACTCTCTGTTTAGGTGGTGCATGTTCCAACTCTTTTAACTGTTCATTTATACTTTGAGCAGAACATAATAGAGTCATCAGAATAAATTGTAAAAATAGTCTCATTAAAAATTCCTAAAATATTTATAGTGATATTATGGCATAAAAGTATTAGAAAACTATTAGTAACATTTATCAATTCCAAATTTAACACCAATTAAGCAACTTTTGACTATAATCGCAAAACTTTTTTCAGACGCTTATAGATAGCCTCTGCAAATCACTTATACAATAATCATATAAAAGGGTATAACATGGCAAGAAGATGTAGCATTACAGGTAAAGGTCCATTGGTTGGAAACAATGTATCTCATGCAAACAACAAAACAAAAAGAAGACAACTTCCAAACCTAAGAAGTGTTAAAATTACATTAGAAGATGGAACAACCAAAAGAATTAAAGTAGCAGCTTCTACACTTAGAACTATGAGAAAAAAAGCAGCTCAAGCAACAGCTGATACAACAGAGGCGTAAGCCATAGATTACTATTTTGGCTTCACAAAATAGATTTAAAAAATTTCTTGGATGGCGTGAAAATCCAAAACCACATATAACTCTAAATGATGAGTTGTATGTACTTTTAGCACCTTTTAGACTTCCACTTATTTTAACTGTTTTAACAATGTTCTTTGGGACACTTGGATATATGTGGGTTGATAATATGTCTCTATTGGATGCACTTTATCAAACTGGAATTACATTTACTACTGTAGGATTTGGAGAGATAGCACCTATATCAGATATTGGTAGAATATTTACTATATCTTTGATTATATTTGGATTTTTGATTTTCTCAGTGGCTATTGGAATTATTGTTGATGTATTAAATAAAGGTGAATTACAATCAGTTATAAAGGAGAGACGAATGTTATATGAGGTGGCAAGACTCAAACATCACTTTGTGGTATGTTATCATAATGAATTTACTATTCAAGTGACCAAACATCTAAGAGAGAGTCATATCCCTTTTGTGGTAATTGACCCAAGTGAAGAGCTAGAAGAGATAGCTACCAAGTATCACTATCCATATTTTGTAAAAGGTGAACCACACACTACTAAAGCTATACTCAAATCACATCTATCAAGTGCAAAAGGGATTATAACACTAGCTGATAATATTGCTGATAATATCGCCACAATAGCATCTGTAAGACTATATGAAAAAGAGATAGGACGAAAACGAAAGTATCTAATAATATCAAATGCCCACTCTATTAGTGATGAAGAGAAACTAAAAAAATTAGGTGCTGATAAAGTTGTAACACCTACAAGTATTATGGCTCAAAGGATTAATGCTATGGCAATCCGTCCTGATATGGAAAACCTACTTCAAGAGTTTTTATATAAACAAGATACACTACTAGATATGGAAGAGGCAAAGATAACTAAAACATCTTGGCTAACTCTTGGAAAAATCAGAGATGCTAGTTTTAGAGAGGTAGCCAATGTAACTATTATAGGTCTTAGGTATAAAGATGGACGATTTATCCCTATGCCAAAAGGTGATACCACAATCACAGAAGGAAGTAAACTATTATTGATTGGTCCTAGTGAAGGTATTAGAAAAGTAAAAAAATTAATTAGAAAAACAGAACAACCAGAGGAGATGAGAAATGTTTAATTTATTTTCAGTAAAAGGTGGAATTTCTACAGTAGAAGGATTTTTTTGTGATGGAGTCAATGTTGGTATGAAAACCAACCCAGCAAATTCAGGAGATAGCAATATAGATGGAGATGTAGCATTTATCCGTTCAGAGGCTCTATGTGATGTATCTGCTAGATTTACATCAAATAAGTTTCAAGCAGCACCTATCAAACACTATCAAAAGTATCCAAAAGATTTTCAAACCAATTTTGTATTGATGAATGCTAAAAATGCAAATGCAATGACAGGAGCTAAAGGGATAGAAGATATAGAAGATATATTCAAAAAATTGGATAACTATATCCCTACACACAACCCTATTATGTCATCAACAGGAGTTATAGGATACCGATTAAACCAAGAGAAAATCACATCTGCATTTGATAAATTTGATTTTAATGCCAAAAACTCAAATAAAACAGCAAGAGCTATTATGACTACAGATAAATTCAAAAAAGAGTTAGCTTTTAGAGTAGAGCTAGATGATGGTAGTGAATTTAATATAGCAGGAATATGTAAAGGAGCAGGAATGATAAACCCTGCTATGGCAACTATGTTATGTTTTATTACAACTGATGCAGATATACCCAAAGATGATATGGAAGAGCTATTAAGTAAAGCAGTTAATAGTTCATTTAATAAAATATCAGTAGATGGAGATACATCAACCAATGATACTATCTTACTACTATCTAATAAATTATCAGGTGCATATAACAAAGAGGCTTTTAGAGAGGCTCTAAATAAAATCACATTTGAACTAGCTATGATGATACTAAAAGATGGAGAGGGAGCTAATAAATTAGTAGCCTTTGAGGTCAAAGGAGCTAAAAATAGTAAAGAGGCAGAGATAGCAAGTAAAGCACTAAGTAACTCACTATTAGTAAAAACTGCTCTATTTGGAGAAGACCCAAACTGGGGAAGAATTGCATCAACTATTGGAGCTAGTGGAGTAGAGTGTGATGATACGACACTCACTATTTATTATGATAATCTACTTATCTATTCAGATGAACAGAGAGAATTAGACCCAAAAAGAGAAGAACAAGCTTATAAAATAATGAAAAATAATAGTTTCAAAGTTATATGTGATTTAGGTTTAGGTAACGGAGAGTTTATATCTTATGGGTGTGATTTGAGTTATGAGTATGTAAAAATCAATGCAGAGTATCGTACATAATAGTTATCGTGGGCTACTATAACCCATGATTAACTTCTTTAGAGTCTCTATTTCCTCATATTTCTTATCATTCATCTTATCTAATATAATATATAATTTAAGAGACTCCTCTAATCTATCCTTGGCTACACTTTTATCAATAACAGTATAAAATTTTCCATACTCCATTAAAATTCTAGCTTTTTGTTCACCTATAGTATATGTTTTTAACATCAATTCAAAGTTTCTAAATGCTTTTAGATAACTATTCTTGGCAACCAAAAGAGTACTATACCTCATATCTGTCTCAAAATCTCTTTTGATACTCAAAGATTTTTGATAATAATTTAATGCTTTTTCTATATGATTATTTAGTAATGCTAAATATGCTATATAACTATATGATTGTGATAATATATTTTGAAACTCTATGTTGTTCTCTTTTTTGATACCATAAGCTAGTTTTATAGAACTTGTGATTATTTTTTTGGCTTTTGTATAGTTTTTGAATTTTGGTTGGGTTAGATATATCCATGCAATTTTATTTTGTGTTTTGGCTATTTTGCCATTATATATATTTGATTTTCCATTTAGTTTTTTGTACTCTTGAATTACTTTGATATATCCATCTTTTGCTAATTTGAACTTTTTTTGATAACTATATAGAGATGCTTTGTCATAATGGATTTGGACAATATTCTCTTGGAAACTCTGGGTACTATTTTTCTCTAATGATTTATAGAGTTTTTCTGCACTGTTATACTCTATCAATGCTTGTTTAAACTCACTATTTTTACTAAAAATTAGACCTAAATTATGATAAGATAGAG
>JANTFF010000128.1 GCA_024763575.1 Sulfurovum sp. | reverse complement strand
AAGGGATATTTTGAATATAAGGGTGCAACAACATACTAGATGAAATCTAATCTTTAGCGATTTAGAAATAGGGGGATACTAAAGATATATATGTTGTTGCAAGAGAATTATAACAAGAATTAACTTAAACAAAACTAAACAAAACATAAAAAAATATAAAATATCAATTATTTTTTTATTTTTTTGAATTTAACACTAAATTAATCTTTTAAATAATAATATACGAGTATGAAAAGTATTAAATATATAATAACTATTATCGGAATAGTGGCTATAATTGTAGCTATTTTTTTATCTCTATCAAACAAACAACACATGATAACTATACAAAAAGGTAATATAGAACACAAACCCATAGATATACAACTACATAAATATCAAGATAGTCAATGTGGTATGGTTATTGATAGCATAGAGTATGCTTCAGAGGTTGTTTCACCTAATGGAAATACATGGTTTTTCCATGACCATGGAGGTATGATAAAATGGATAGAAAAACTTCCATTTAAAAAAAATGCTAAAATATGGGTACATGCACTAGATACAAATAGATGGATAGATGGTAGAAAAGCTCATTATACAAGAGATGAAGATACACCTATGCATTATGGATTTGGTGCTTATGAAAAGGCTAGAGCAAACACTATAACATTTGAAGAGATGAGACTACTAACACTAAGAGGCGAAACAATGGTAAATCCAAAAGTTAGAAAACAGCTATTAAAAGCCAAAGAGGAACGAAATGGATACAATTAATATCTTATCTATTATAGGTATAGCATTTTTAGGCTCATTTAGCCACTGTGTAGGAATGTGTGGAGGAATTATTATCGCTTATAGCAGTACAAAAATTGATGATAAGTGGGAAAAACCAAAACAGGCATTAGCTCATATTCTATACTCTTTAGGACGGATATTTACTTATACAATATTGGGAGCTATGTTTGGATTTTTGGGTGGAGTGGCTATGTTTAATAACTTGGCTAATGGTACTCTACTTATTATCGCTGGTATTTTTATGATACTAACAGGACTCTCACTATCAGGAAAACTCAAATTTTTAACACTAATAGAACACTCTATGTCTAGTTCCTCATGGTATAGAAAATTATTTAGAGAATTACTACAAACTAAAAGCCTATTTAGCTTTTTTGTTTTAGGCATGATAAATGGACTATTGCCTTGTGGATTAGTTTACTTTTTTGCTGTAACTTCTGCTAGTACAGGAAGTGCTTTTTATGGTGCGTTGGTTATGCTAATATTTGGACTTAGTACAATCCCTGCCCTATTTAGTTTGGGCTTTTTTGTAGGATTATATAAAAATAGCAACCTTAGAAATCTAATTATAAGAGTGGCTGCTATTAGTGTAATTATATTTGGAGCTTATACTATCAAAAAAGGTTATGACTATATTCGTTATCCTCAAAAGAGTATTAGTGAATGTTGTGAATTTAACCCTGATGCGAATCATACAACTAAAAATATTTGATAGCATTTATATAGCTTAGACTATTTAGTTCTATACCTTTATATGCAATATCAAATGCTGTTCCATGGTCAACAGATGTTCTAATAATTGGTAAATTCAAAGATATATTTATCCCCTCATCAAAATATAGAGCCTTTAGAGGTATTAAGCCTTGGTCGTGATACATTGCTACAAAGTATTTATAGTTTTTACGAACATTGGGAGTAAAAGCTACATCAGGAACTAATGGGTTAGTAAACAGCAGATTATTAGTATTTGACTCTTTTTTTATAGTTTTGGTAGCCTTATCTATAGCTTTGATTATAATCTTCTCTTCATCTCCTAATACTCCATCATCTCCTGCATGTGGGTTTAATCCCAAAACTGCTACGGTAGAAGATGGTTTAACTGAATTATAAAAATCTATTAGAAATCTACTCAAATCATCTTCATTAATTTTAGAAGATACATCTTTAAGTGGGATATGTTCAGTATATAGAGCTACAAACATCTCTTCTACACCCAACATCATAATAGCATCAGCAAAGAAAAAGTCACGCAATGCATCTGTATGACCTTTATATTTAACTCCTGCTAACTCCCAAGCTTTTTTATTGATAGGTAGAGTCATAACTCCATCTACATCTTGCATTTTTGCCATCTCTACTGCTTTTAGAAATGAAGCAAAACTATATACTCCACTCTCTTTTGTAACCTCTCCTGCTTGGATATTAAATGGTTTGGCAATTTTATTTACTATTTTGAAATCATAAGGAATTTGGATATTTAGTAGTTTTGAAGCCTGTTCCAACATAGTTGTATCTATACAATATGTAGGCTCTACTATTTGTTTAATAACATTATGGTTTTCTAGTGCCAATTGAATACCTATGCCGTTTAGGTCTCCTATACTTATAGCTATTTTTTTCATCGTATCAAAAGAGCTTTCATATCCAAAATAGCTTGTTCTAATCCAACCCAAACAGACCTAGCAATAATACTTTGACCAATATTAAACTCCTCAATAGTTTCTATATCAGCAATAGCCTCTATATTTTGATAGTTAAGCCCATGTCCAGCAGCAACTTTTAATCCCATCTCCATAGCATCACAACTTAATATTCTAAGATTTGTAACCTCTTCCTCTAGCATATTAGATAACTCTTTACGAGATAGTTCTAGCTCGTATATAGTATGAGGAGTATTGCCTAAATTGCCAAAAAGCATAGCATATATATTAGCATATTTACCTGTATGAAACTCTATCCACTCTACACCCAACTCTTTGGCTCTTTTGATATTCTCATAAGTTGGGTCTATAAATAGAGATACCTCTATCTCATTAGAATGAAGTCTATCTATAACCTCTATTAATCTATCTTGTTCACCCAATATATTTAGTCCACCCTCTGTGGTAACCTCTTCTCTTTTTTCAGGTACAAGTGTAGCTCTATGAGGTTTTAGTTCACACACTATATCTATAATCTCAGGTGCTAAAGCACACTCTAAATTTATAGGTAGTTGTGAAAGTTTAATAATATTTCTAGCATCACTATCGTTTATATGTCTTCTATCTTCTCTTAGATGTATAGTTATCTGCTCTGCCCCTGCTCGTTTGACAATACCTAAAGCATCTAATGGATTGGGGTCTGCTATCTTTCTAGCCTCTCTCAATACTGCTATATGGTCTATATTTACGCCTAATTTCATCAAAAATTCCTTATATAGATGTTATTATTTCAAAAAAAGAATATAATGAAACATAACTTTATTTCTCCTTGGAAACATATAACTAAAAAAAAGTATATCAACTTAGATATTACTAAATTCTCATGTCAGGATTATACTATTGTAAATCTTAGTGATATACATATAGGCTATTATCTGGATAAATCTTTTTTAGAAAGTTTAATCAAAGATGTTATAGATATATCTCCAAATATATGTGTAATTACTGGTGATTTAATATCATATAATCTTGGGTTTAATACAGATATATTATCCCCACTAAAATATTTAACCCAACATATACCCACCTATTTTATAGTTGGCAATCATGAGATAGGATTATACAAAGATAATATAGGTGAGTTTTTAGATGAACTAACTAAATTGGGAGTATATACCTTATTTAATCAATCAACTATTGTAAATGAGGGTAAATGTGCATTTAATTTAGTTGGAGTAGGAGAGGCTATAGGAAATAAATATGGTGTTCCTATGGATATAGATAAATCTTTTAAAGATATAGATAAAAATCTAGCTACTATTGTATTAGTTCATCGTCCAAATAGTATTAGATTTTTTGAGAAGTATCCATTTGTTTTATCTCTTAGTGGTCATAACCATGGAGGACAGATTACCAAAGTAGGTCTGCTTAGTTCAGTTATTAGAAATCAGGGTAAATTTCTATCAGGATTAAAAAAGATAGAAGAGA
>JANTFF010000127.1 GCA_024763575.1 Sulfurovum sp. | reverse complement strand
ATTTTTTTGAATTAAACCATATATTTTATCTTCTTTTAGAGTTTTATCAATATTGGTTAGATATATATATGAAAAATCATTAAGCTTTTTGTATGATATAGTTTGAATTCGTAGTATATTTGGATTAGTATCAAATTTTTTTACTCTAACTTTATTATACTGTTGTAGTTGATTGATTGTTGTTTTTTGATTATATAAATATTTTCTAAGTATAATATTCTCTTTTTTCAAACTCTCTATAGAATTAGCTTGTGATATATACTTATCTATAGTATTAGTTATGCTATTTGTCATATCTAAATATATATTCTTGATAGGTAGAGATATAACAGCAAAATTTTCTTGAAACTTCTCCTCTTCTTTAAAAAAAAGAAGAGAAGCTGTTAATACAATAATACTAAAAATAACTTTTTTATTCATCATAACTTGTATGTTGTAATAAATCTATCTCTTCTAGTGCCTTACCTGTACCTTTTGCAACAGCTAATAGAGGGTCTTCACAAACATAAACTGGAAGTTTAACAATATTAGCTAAATATTTATCCAATCCTCTAATCAATGCACCACCACCGGTTAATACAATACCATTTTCTACAATATCACCAGCTAAATCAGGTGGAGTATCTTCCAATACAAGTTTAAGTGCTTCACCAATCTCTTTGAGCGGTCCTTTCATTGCATCTCTCATATGTTCAGAGTTTATTTCAATAGAGGTTAGCAGTCCTGTTACTTGGTCACGACCCTTTACTGTTATGGAGAGTTCTTCTTCTAACTGGATTGCTGTACCTACACGAATTTTTATATCTTCAGCAACTCTATCACCAATAAGTAGGTTGAAGTTCTTTTTCATATAATCAATAATATGTTTGTCCAGCATATCCCCAGCAATTCGAATAGATTTACTCTGTACTAGTCCACCAAGTGAAGTTACACCAATTTCTGTGGTACCTCCACCAATATCAACAACTAAGTTTCCATTTGGCTCTTTGACAGGTATTCCAGCACCAATGGCAGCAGCCATAGGCTCTTCTATTAGATATACTTCTCTAGCACCTGCACTCATTGCTGACTCTTTTACAGCTTTTCTCTCAACTTGTGTTAACCCAAAAGGAACACAAATAATAATTCTAGGAGAAAATAGACCTTTTCTATTGTGCACTTTTTCTATAAAATATCTAATCATCATCTCTGTAACATTAAAATCAGCAATAACACCATCTCTCATAGGTCTAATAGCTTTGATATTTCCAGGTGTTTTACCTACCATATCTTTTGCTTCTTGACCTACTGCTAAAATATCTTCTCTACCATGTCTATCATATTGTATTGCTACAACTGATGGCTCATTTATTTTAATTCCCTCACCTTTGACCAATACTAATGTATTTGCCGTCCCTAAATCTATTGCTAAATCATTAGAGAACATACCTAAAAATTTTTTGAACATTTTTACTCCTTTATTTTATGCTGATTTTGAATTTTTTATATAAAGTGGTTTGACTCTATTCTCAACTACATCTTCTGTAATTACAATTTCATACCCCTCAAGCTCTGGAAGTTCATACATTATATCTACTAAAGTCTCTTCCATAATCGAACGAAGCCCCCTTGCTCCTGTCTTTCGATTTATTGCTTTTTGTGCAATAGCTTTTAATGCATCTTCTTCAAAAGATAATATCACATTATCTATTTCAAAGAGTTTTTGATACTGTTTTACAATTGAATTTTTTGGCTCAACTAAAATTTTTACCATATCCTCAAGTGTAATTGGCTCTAGTGTAGCATTGATATGAAGCCGTCCAATAAGTTCAGGTATAATTCCAAACTGAACCAAATCACTCGACTCAATCAGATGCATAACAGACTCTTCATCTCTATTACTTCGTTTGGTTTGACCAAAACCGAGCTGATTAGCTCCAAGTCGTCTCTGTATAATCTCTTCAATACCATCAAATGCACCACCACATATAAACAGTATATTTTTTGTATCTATCTGTAAAAAGTCTTGATTGGGATGTTTTCGCCCACCTTTTGGTGGAATATTAACTATAGAACCCTCTATAATTTTCAAAAGTGCTTGTTGAACACCTTCCCCAGATACATCTCTAGTAATAGAACGATTTTCACCCATTCGTGCTATTTTATCCATCTCATCTATAAATATAATACCTCTTTGGGCTTTAGCTACATCACCATCTGCTGCTTGGAGTAGTTTAGTTAGGATGTTTTCAACATCTTCACCTACATATCCAGCCTCTGTTAGGTTTGTGGCATCAGATATAGCAATAGGTACATCTAAAAATCTAGCAATGGTTTGAGCTAGTAGTGTTTTTCCTGATCCTGTAGGACCTATTAATAAAATATTTGATTTATCTATATTTGTATCATCAATTGTATCTTTTTTAAAAATTCTTTTATAATGGTTATAAACAGCAACTGATAGTGTCTTTTTTGCTTTCTCTTGACCTATAACATAATCATCTAAAATTCTATGGATTTCTTTTGGAATTAAGAGAGTTACATGTTCCGTCTCTTCTGTTTTTGGTTCATTCTCCCCAAAAAGAATTTTGTAAGCAGAGGTTACACAATTTGAACATATATAGACACCGTTTCCTGCTATAAACGGATTATCTTCTTTTTCTGTAGTATTACAAAAACTACACTTTCTTCTAGCCATTAATATTTTTCCTTGTATATGGAATGCCTCTTTTTGATTTTGAGACAAACTCTAATAAATTTTTTATAATTTCTGATTTTTCATTTTCTAACAGTTTTTTAGCTGTATCTTGTAGTGGTTCACCACTCTCAAACAGTTCTTTATATACTATTTTTAGTCTATTTATATCATCTCTATCTATATTTCTTCTAAGTCCCGTTAGATTTAAGCCTCGTAAAGATGCTCTATTACCCTCTGCTAGACAGTATGGTGGAATATCTTGACTTAGAGCTGAAGCTCCTGCAATCATTGCATAGTCCCCAATATGAACAAACTGATGTATTGGGGTTAGTCCACCTATGACTACATTATTTCCCAACTCAACATGACCTGCTAAAGTAGCACCATTTGCCAATATACAATTATCTCCTAAAAATACATCATGTCCTATATGGACATATCCCATTAAGAGGTTATTGTTACCAATTCTAGTAACACTTCCACCACCTTTAGTTCCAGGATTGATTAGTGTAAATTCACGGATTTTATTATGGTTTCCAATAATTAGTTCAACCTTTTCCCCTGCAAATTTCAAATCTTGAGGAATAGAGCCTACAACAGCATGAGAGAAGATATGATTACCCTCTCCTAAAGTTGTTTGACCCTCTATAATAGCATGAGCATCTATAATATTATTATCTCCTATTATAGCTTCAGGAGATATAACAACAAAAGCACCAATAGTTACATTCTTACCAATTTTAGCACCATCTTCTATAATGGCAGTTGGATGAATATTTGACATTATTTATCTACAATCATAGCTTTTAGTTCAGCTTGGGCAACAAGTTTCTCATCAACAAACGCTTTAGCATCAAGTTGCCAGATTGCTCCTCTATGTTTTATAACAGATAGTTTATATACCAGTTGGTCACCAGGTGTTACAGGTGAGCGAAACTTTGCTTTATCTATACTCATAAAATAGACTACTTTGTTATTTATATCTTCTTGTTCTGCTTCAGTATAACTTTGAAATGCTAAAACACCACCTGCTTGTGCCATACCTTCAATAATCATCACCCCCGGATAGATTGGATGGTCAGGAAAATGTCCTTGAAAAACTGGTTCTGAAATAGACACATTTTTATAACCCTCTATATATTTCCCTTGTTCAAGTTTTGTTACTCTATCAAGTAATAGAAATGGGTATCTATGTGGTAAGATTTTTTGGATTTCAACTACATTAAATATC
>JANTFF010000126.1 GCA_024763575.1 Sulfurovum sp. | reverse complement strand
GGCTTATGCAAATATTATCGGTTCAAATTTAGGGCCGAAGATGACACCATTTGGCTCATTGGCTACTCTTTTATGGTTACATGTATTATCACAAAAAGGGGTCAAGATAGGTTTTTGGGAGTATAGTAAGTTTGGGCTTTTAGTTACTCCTCCTGTTCTTTTGATTGTTTTAGTAAGTTTGGTATAAGATTTATCAAAGTAAAAATCTGATACAAATAATAAATGTGTAATTATAACTTATCCAAATAGTTATAGTTCTATATAAGATATATTAACTGTTACCTATAGATACTTTTATTATTATACATTTGATAAATATGCGTCAAAAATATGCAATAATGCACTAGATGCTATAAAATATATTAAAAATTATGATATAAATTATAAATAGTGGATAGTTTCTATACATCTTCTAAATATTATAGTTTTTTTATTTAGTATGAAACACCATTTAAGAGGGTGGAGAATACAATACCACATAATAGAAAATAAATAGGAGTAGTTATGACTGATATAAGATGGCATAGCCGTGCTGGACAAGGTGCAGTAACAGGTGCAAAAGGTCTAGGTGATGTCCTTGCAACAACTGGTAAGTATGCACAAGGATATGCCCTTTATGGCTCTGCAAAAAGAGGTGCGGCTATGAACGCATATAATAGAATTGCTGATGAACCAATTATTAATCATGAGACAAATATGTTTCCTGATTTCGTCTTGGTTATCGACCCAGCATTAGCATTTTCTGATGATATTACAAAAAATGATAAATCAACAACAAAGTATATTATTACAACACATTTAACAAAAGATGAGCTAATTTCACAAATTCCTGCCCTACAAGATAAAGCAGATAGAGTTTTTGTTCTTGACTGTATTGAAATATCATTAAATACTATCGGAAGAGCTATTCCAAATGCTCCAATGCTTGGTGCATTAGTAAAAGTATCTAATATGTTTGAATTAGATTTTTTCTTAGATGGAATGAAAAAAGTTCTTTCTAAATTCCCTCAAAAAATTATTGATGGAAATATGGCTGCAATTACAAGAGCTTATAACGAAGTTAATTAGGAAGGATATATAATGAGCAAAGGTTTAGACGGAACAAATAAAAGAGGTATCCTAGAGTTAGGTGCTGAAGAGAAAAAAGGTTGGGATGAAGTACCTCAAGGTGTTGTACTAAACTCATTTGATGGTTCGATTGATAATACAGCATTTCTAAAGCCTGAAGATAGAGAATATAGTGAATTTAATTCATATATTGCAAGTGTTGCATCTTGGCGTGTAATAAAACCTGTTTACAACAGAGACATCTGTATAGATTGTCAAAACTGCTGGGTATGGTGTCCTGATACTTCTATTATTTCTAGGGATAAGCAGATGTTAGGAATTGATTATGACCACTGTAAAGGTTGTGGTGTTTGTGTTGAGGTTTGTCCTACAAATCCGAAATCACTTCTTATGTTTGAAGAAGCAACAAATAATGATGATGCTCTAGCTGGTTGGCCAGAGAAAAAGAAAAAAGCGAAAAAGTAAGGGGCTATTATGGCAAAAGAATTTGAATTAAATGAAATGGAGTTTTGGGATGGTAACTATGCTGCATCTCAAGCTCTAAGACAAGCACAAGTTGATGTTGTTGCAGCATATCCAATTACTCCATCAACTCCTATTGTTGAAAACTATGGAGCTTACCAAGCAAATGGATATGTTGATGGTGAGTTTGTAATGGTAGAGAGTGAACATGGTGCAATGAGTGGATGCGTAGGAGCAGCAGCGTCAGGTGGACGGGTTGCTACAGCTACATCTTCACAAGGTTTTGCACTTATGACAGAGGTTCTATATCAAGCAAGTGGTATGAGACTTCCTATTGTATTAACAGTAGTAAATAGAGCTCTTGCATCTCCACTTAATGTTCGTGGTGACCACTCGGATATGTATTTAGGTCGAGATAGTGGTTGGATAAATCTTGATGCATTTAACTCACAAGAGGCTTATGATTTGACACTTTGTGCATTTAGAGTTGGTGAACATTTGGATGTTAGACTTCCTGTTATGGTACACCAAGATGGATTTACAACATCTCACAAAGCACAAAATGTTAATCCTCTTCAAGATGAAGTAGCTTATAAATTTGTAGGTGATTATGTACCAGTTGATGATATGCTAGATTTTAGCAGACCTGTTACTCATGGAGCACAAACAGAAGAAGATTGGCACTATGAACATAAAGCAAAACAGCACAAAGCACTTATGGACTCTCGAAAAGTAATAGATGAAGTACTTGAAGATTTCAAAGAACTTACAGGTAGAGAGTATAAAAGAGTAGAAACTTATATGATGGAAGATGCTGAAGTTGCAATTATAGCACTTGGTTCATCTGTTGAGACATCAATATTTGCAGCTAAACAGATTAGAGAAGAAGAGGGATTAAAGGTAGGAGTTATTGCTCCTAGATGTTTTAGACCATTCCCATTTGATTTGATTAGAGATGCTATTGATATGTCTGCTAACCTAAAAGCTGTAGTGTGTATGGATAGATCAGCACCAGGTGGTGCAATGGGTGCATTGTTTAATGAAGTATCAGCTGCTGCATATACTACAAAAAATAGACCACTAATTACAAACTATATCTATGGTTTAGGTGGAAGAGATTTTGGAGTAGAAGAGGCAAAAAGAATTATGAGAGAGCAAAAAGCTCACGCTGATGCTGGTCATATTACAACAGAGATACAACAATTTAGTGGTGTTAGAGGTCCAAGACTTGGATTTTTCACAACAAGAAGGGATTAATAAATGGCAATTACATCAATAAAAAACTTAAAAGAGTTTTCAACAACAAACGATAGATTTGAGGGGGCTCACCTTCTCTGCCCTGGATGTGCTCACTCTATGATTGTTAGAGAGCTAATGAACTGTACAGATGACAACTTGGTTATCGCTTCAAATACAGGTTGTTTGGAGGTATCAACAGCAGTTTATCCATATACATCATGGGATACATCATGGATACATATCGGTTTTGAAAATGCAGCAACAGCAGCTAGTTGTGCTGAATCTATGTATAAAGCAAGAAAAAGAAAAGGAACACTCAAAGATAATGATGCTCCTGTAAAATTTGTAGCTTTTGGTGGTGATGGAAGTACTTATGATATTGGTTTCCAATGGCTAAGTGGTGCTATGGAGAGAGGTCATGACTTTACATATATCTGCTTGGATAATGAAAACTATGCAAATACAGGTGGACAGAGAAGTTCAGCAACTCCAGTAGGAGCTCACACTTCAACAGCACAAGCTGGTAGCCACTCATATGGTAAAAAACAGAAGAAAAAAGATATAGTATCTATTATGGCAGCACATGGAGCACCTTATGTAGCTCAACTTGCTCCAAATAAATGGAAAAGTATGGCAAAAGGTTTCCAAAAAGCTTTAGAGACAGAGGGGCCATGTTTTATTAATACAGTATCAGCATGTACTACAGAGTGGAAATTTGACCCAAAAGATACTATTGCAGTAACAGACTTAGCAACTGACAGTTTAATGTTCCCAATCTATGAGATTATTGATGGTCATGAGTTAAATATCCTTTATAGACCAAGAAATATTATCAGAGTAGAAGATTATCTAGGAGCTCAAGGAAGATATAAGCACCTATTTAAACCACAATATAGACATGTAATTGATGAAATTCAAAAAAATGTTGATGAGTATTGGGCAATGCTACAAAAAAGAGAAGAGGCTAGAGTTTAAAACTTAGCTTTATAATATCTTAATGTTAGCCAAAATCTATTTGGCTGACTAATATCTTCATAATTAAATTCACAATAAATTTTTACCAAAAATATAGCGTAAAGCCCCTTGCTTCAGCTATGGGGATATAAGCGAGGCATTCAAAGAGGAGTTCTTTAAGTTATTAGTGATATAAT
>JANTFF010000125.1 GCA_024763575.1 Sulfurovum sp. | reverse complement strand
TAGCCCCTTTTTCAGGCTCATTTTCAAACCCTCTAACAGCCTCTAACCAGTTGTCTATATCATATTCCCCTTCTATAAGTTCAATTCCCAACATTTTACAAGAGCGTTTTACATCAAGTAGTCTTAGATAATACTCACTATATGGATGAATATTGGGGTCATAAAAAAAACCTATTAGCTTTTCGTTTGGATAGTCAATTTGTAATTTTTGTAAAAAATAGTGACTATCAACTGAACAACATATATGTACTAAAATTTTTAATCCTTTAATATAGAAGCTAGAGCTTTTGAACTTCCATGTCCTAAATACTCTCGTAGTTCATTAGATTTTTGTGCAAATAGTTCTCTATTAGTATTATAATACTCATTTAATAAATTATCTACAGTTACAGCATCTTGCAGTAGTTCATTATGTAGTGTAGTACCGTTATAGTGAGTTAAAATAATATTTGCTAAACCAACTTGAGTGATATCTAGTAGTTTTCTACCTATAAAATAGTCCACCTTTTTAGCGATATAACTTAAAGTAAATGGTGTACCAATTAGTGCAGATTCTAGCGTAGCAGTACCTGAACATATAAATGCAAACTCTGATTTTGCCAAAGCAGTATGTGTATCTCTACTAATTTCAAATTCAGATATATCACCATATAGAGTCTCTATCTTTTCATCAGAAAAACTAGATGGAATAATAATAATTGCCTTTTTATCAGATAATTTAGCTCTAACCTCTTTAAATATAGGTAACAGTCTATTAATCTCACTTTTGCGACTACCTGGCATAAAAGAGATAATATCCTCTTTTGCATTATTTTTGATTTTTATCTCATCAAGTAGAGGATGACCAATATATTTAGCTTTACCACTACTATAATAATCAACTTCAAAAGGTAATATGCCCAAGAGTCTATCACAGTACAACTCTAATTTTTTAACTCGTTTTGGACGACTAGCCCAAACTTGTGGTAAAATATAATATATGATTTCTTTATTAGGATAAGTAGTTTTTAGTTTTTTGGCTAATGGGATATTGAAACCTGAAGAGTCCATAAGAAGTATCTTATCGGCATCTTTTGCAATTTCTACCATCTCATTGGCAACTTTAAAAAACCATCGAAGCTTTTTAATTGCATCAACTACTCCCATTATAGCCATATCTGATATATCATAAAGAGGAGTTCCTAGAGATTTATCAAAAATCCCCATTAACTCTATATCATTATTATATTTGAGAACCTCTTTTAGATGTAGATTAGAAGAGGGTTCAAGAGCAGAGACTAAAACTCTCATTAACCAAATTTAATACCAGCAAAAAAACCTGCAACTGCACTAGCACCAGAGCTTATTTTCATATTGCTTAGTCTATCTTTTACCATAGCTACCAAACCTTGAAATGAATCAATCCCACTAGATACTCCACTCTCTATCATTTTATCATCAACATGTATTGTACCCTTTGACTCCAATACAAACAAAACAACAATTGCTAATCCTGTTAATAATAAAAAGAGTTTAAAAAATTTTTTAAAAAAATAACCTACTGCTAAACCTATAACAAAACTTGTCCCCATCTCTAAAAAAGGAAAAGCACTACCATCATGGGAAGTACTACTTGCTGTGTTAACTGTATTATAAGAATCTACTGCATATTCATCATTCATATATAAACCTTTGAAATTTTTATATCATTATACCTTATATTGTTTTAACCTATAAGTTCATTACATAAATTAAAATTATTATGAGTCATTAGATGAACTTTAGGATGAATATCCATAATATCATCAAATATTCTTTTGGATAGTCCAAATCCTACCTCTTGCTCTTTTTCTATACCATCCATAGATGCTAAATTCATCTCATCTATAATATCTTTGGGTACTGTAATTCCTGGTACTTTATCTGATATAAAATTAGTAGTTTTTGCTCGAACCACGGGAAATTGTCCTAAAATTAACTCTGCTTCTTTAGCTGTCTCTCTGATACTCTCCTCTTTGGCTTCATTAAATATCTCTATAAGCTCTTTGGCATTTTCTATATCATATACAGGTTGAGTTATAATTCCTCTTGCTCCATAATTTAGCTTTTTTACTATTCGTTTTTTGATACGGTTCATATCTTTTGCATAAGCATTTGATACTGCAAATGGATAGATAGGCTTGGGCTTTGGCTTTAACTCTTTGTTACTATAATCAAATCCATTATTTAGATGATAGATTATACTAAGTAGTAGTGTAGAGTCTCTTTCTAGTACCCCCTTTACCTCTGGTTGGTCTGATAGTTTGGCAGGGTCACCAGTTAGAGCTAATATCGTTCGTATATCAAAATCATTTGCACCCAAAAGTGTAGATTGGAGTGAAAGTTTATTTTTGTCTCTCATACTCATAGTCAAAATAGCAGGTTTATCAAATGAGTTTTGTACTTGTATTGCTGATAGTGTAGCACACATTTTGAGTTTGGCTAATGGATTATCTGTGACCGAAAATCCAGATACCTTTTTATCTAATCCTAAATTTTTAATATTTTCTATAATACCTTTTATAGATGCACCATGAGGGGGTGTTATCTCTATAGTAATAAAAGGTTTGTTGCTATGAAGTGTTTTACAAAATTTTTTAAACATATATATCCTAACTAATAATTGGATATAATTTTATCTAAAAAAATTTAAAAAGGTATTTTATTTGGAAGATACACTCACATCACTAAGCACTTGGGGTTATTTGGCTATAGCATTTTTCTCATTTGGTGGCTCACTTGTAGTTGTAGCTGCTGCTGGGGTTTTATCATATATGGGAGAGATGAACTTATTTATATCCTTAGCTATTGCTATAGTGTTTAACTATATAGGAGATATGTTTTTGTTCTATTTAGGTAAATATCACAAAGAGGATATAAAACCATATTTTGAAAAACATAAACGAAAAATTGCACTCTCTACACTTATTATGCGAAAATATGGAGTTTGGGCTATATTTATACAAAAGTTTCTATATGGTATTAAAACTTTAGTACCTATTTCTATGGCACTATCTCGATATGATTTTAAAAAGTTTGGTTTTTATAATATTTTTGCGTCTATATTTTTTGTAGTAGTTATTATGTTAGTCTCTTTTTATGCAGGTGGGACTATCCAAGCTCTATTTGAGTCGTTCAAGGCTTATCCTTGGGTTCCCTTTGTGGTTCTATTTTCTATAGTAGGTGCTATATGGTATAGTATGGAACATTTAACGAAAAAACGATAATGAATTATCCTACTATAATATTAGTTCGACATGGACAGACTATATGGAATAAAGAGGGTCGTTTTCAAGGTAGATTGAATTCTCCTTTGACACAAAAAGGAGAGTTACAAGCGAAGGAAAACTCTTTTAAACTCAAAAAAAATATAGAAAATATCACAAATATCAAAATTTTCTCTTCACCCTTAGGAAGGGCTAGAGATACAGCATATATTATATGTGATGAGTTAGGAATTAATAGAGATAGGATTATATTTGATGATAGAATTATAGAGTTCAATTATGGAATTTTTGAGGGTCAAAAGAGAGAAGATATGATGAAACGACAAGAGTTTCAAGATAGAGAAGCTAATAAATGGTCATATCAAATAGAAAATGGTGAGTCTTATATTTTGGTAGAAGATAGAGTCAAAGATTTTTTGGATGATATAAAAGATGAAAAAAAAGTGATAATAGTAGCTCATGAGATGGTTAATAGAACTATTAGGGGAGTCTATTGTAATTATAATAAAGATATGACTCTAAAATTAAGACAACCAAATAATATAGTTTTGTATCTTCAAAATAGAGAGGAGAAAATACTCAGTTAATATTATTATAAACACAAATTAGATACTCTTTAATAGGAAAGTAATTAAAATTTGGGTATAATCCACCCCAAAAACCGTGCTGATAAATAA
>JANTFF010000124.1 GCA_024763575.1 Sulfurovum sp. | reverse complement strand
ACTATAAATATTACACCTACAATATTATTTAATAAAGAACTACTACTATCTTTTTTAGTAATATTTTTATCAACTAAACTCTCTGGTTTTGGTGTTGATAGTTCTTCTTTTTTTACTTCTTTCTTTAGTGCAATTTCTTTTTCCTTAGTACTTTTTTCTACAGATATTTTCTCTTCTTTTGCTGTATCTATTGATTTTTTCTTTTTACGGTTTCTTCTTCTTGCCATTAAAACTGTTCCTTTTCGTATTTATGGAATTATAATTAAATATATATTAATTAACGACTAAAATGATTAAAAATATAGAAAGTAATTTATAGAATTAAAGAATTGACTTATTAAACTTACCTATAACCTCATCTATATTATAAACTTTAGCATATCGAATATTATAACTATTTAGTTGTTTTATCAATCTATTATCATGTTCTAATAATTTAGAGCGATACTCTCTAATAGCCCGTATGCTTAGAGTTTGATTTATAGCTCTATTAGTTTGAGGGTTTATTAGTTGGGCATTAGGTGAGGCTATAGGGTTCTCTTCCCAAGTATCTCGAACTATAACTGCTACAACTTCATGTTTTTGAGACAAGATAGATAAATCTATATCATCTAAAAAATCACCTATTATAAACAGTAAGCTTTTAGCCTCTATAGTTTGCATAAGTTTTGAGGGGACTTCTGCATAATTTATAGATTTACCAAGAGGTTCAAAATCATAAATATCATAAATAGATTGTTCTATAACTTCTATATTTTTAGTTGGTTCATACTCTTTTATATCACTACCAAATATAGAAATAGCACCAAATAAATCATTGGCACTATATGCACTATAACCCAAAAGAGCTACAATATAACTCAAAAGTTCTTGTTTATCTCCTATAACCATTCGTCCATCTATTAGTGAACATACAGTTATATTCAATTCTCTTTCTTCATGCATTTTTTTTACATAAGTTTTACCAAGTTTTGCTGAATTCACCCATGAAATATGGCGAATATCATCTGTGGGTTGATACTCTTGTAACTCTGCAAAATCATACCCCTCTCCTAATATTCGAGATAAGTTTCCTCCACTTAAATGAGTATATACATCCTCTTTAGCTCGTAATAGGATAGTTTGGAATTTGGTATCCATTAGGGCATAACCAGAGTATCTATAATACTTTTTATTATATAATCTACTTGGATACCTTTGGCTCGTGCTTCATAAGATAATCCTACTCTATGACGCAATATAGGATATGACATAGTTATAATATCCACAGGAGTTACAAAATCTTTACCCTCCATATATGCGTGAGCTTTTGAAGCTTTGTATAAATCAATAATTGCTCTAGGACTTGCTCCATATCTAATATCACTACTTGACTCTCTAGTAGCACGAACTATAGAGACTATATACTCCTCTACCTCTTTGTCTATATGTATCTGTTCTATCTCTTTACTTATAATATCTAACTCATCTATAGATATAATAGGTTTTATACTCTTGCTTTTTCTATTTGCTATTTGACGCATAATCTTTAACTCTTCATCTGCACTATTATGAGTAATGACTAACTTCATCATAAATCTATCTAATTGTGCTTCAGGCAGACGATAAACTCCCTCTTGTTCTAATGGGTTTTGAGTAGCCATAACCATAAATGGTCTAGGCAGGGCAAAAGTATCTTCACCTATAGTCACTTGTCTCTCTTGCATAGCTTCAAGTAGTGCAGATTGTACTTTTGAAGGGCTTCTATTTATCTCATCGGCCAATAGTAACTGTGTAAAAATAGGACCTTTTTTTATTTTGAATATACTGTTTTGTGGGTCATATATTTGAGCTCCTATAATATCAGATGGCAATAAATCAGGGGTAAACTGTATCCGTTTGAACTCTAAATCCAAAGCCAATGATAAGGCTTTGACTGTAGTAGTTTTGGCTAAACCTGGAACTCCTTCGACTAGTATATGTCCCTCACAAAAAAGTCCAATAAGCAGTCCATTTACCATATCCTCTTGACCTATTACAGCTTTTGCTATCTCTTGTTTTATCTCTTTTATTTTATCTATCATATATTATCTCCTAATCCTCTTCTTAATCTGACTTAAACTAATACTCTCTCCATTATAAACTACTCTTTCTAATAGTCTAATAGCTTCACGATATTTAGAGCTATTAGAAGATAACAAAAGAGTCAATAGCTCTTTATGACTCTTAGCCAAAGCTATCTTATCATCAAAAGATGACACCTTTTTATTAAACCACCTTTTAAATATATTATGAGGCATAAAAAATCCACTCAAAAATACAATAATATAAGAAAATAACCACCCAATCCAAGACCAATCTATATCCTGAGAAGATAGAGGATTATCATCTTTGTCAACTAAAGTGGAACTATTAACGCTCTTGACCTCTATTTTATGAGCAGGAATTATAAGTTTATAACTCTGTTTAGTTTTAGGATTAAATCCATTTAAAACCACTTTAGGTAACACAAAATTATCTTTGGAAGATATAGCATAATTCCAGACGATACTATTAGATGTAACTTTTGGATTTTGTGCAAAAACATGATACTTTTTACTACTATGCATTATCTCAAAAGGTTCTAAATAGCCCTTACCTTTTAACTTTACATGCAGATATACAGGGTCATAAGATTTAGTAGTAGTTTTATCAAGAGTATAAGAGAGTTTAAAATCCCCAACCAAATCTGTATTTTGGTGAATTGGTTTAACACTTAAACGCAAAGGTGCTAAATTGACTTTTATATCCTTTTTAACTAGACTTTTGATATTATCTCTATCTCCTGATATTGCATAAGCTACACTATTATCAGTAGTTACTAATTTTATCATATTAAACTCTATAGATATATTGCCATCTTTTAGAGGATAGATACGATATTTATACTCATGTTTTAGATTATGATATTTATCATCTTCTTTGAAATCTATTTGAGTAAATATATAGTCATTACTCTCTTTAGGAGAAAATTTAAAAAACATCACTTGTGAGTGGTCAAGTTGAGAGATATTTACATCTAAGATAATAGCTTCTTTTTTATATGGAGTTTGGTTATCTATACTAAAACTATAAGATATATCTTTAGCTTTAACTATACTAAAGATTGTTATAAATATCAAAAATCTAATTACCACGGTTTATCCTCCTTGATATACCCCTCATTTATTAAATCATAAGCTTTAGAACTCATCTCTTTTTTAGATGAGGTTTTGGAGGTTGATTTAACTATTTTTACAGTTGATAGTTTACTCTTTTGTGAACCATCTCCTCCACTACTTCCTGCTTTTTGCTCTTTTTTGCTAGTTGGCTTATCTTTGGATTTGGTATTGTCATCTGAACTATTTGATGATTGTGAACTGTTAGGATTAGTAAATCCTACCTTGGATTTATATCTCTGTTTTAAAAATATTACAACTTCTAGATTATGCAGAGTATCATTATCCTCTCCAAATGCTAGAGATTTAATATAATAATCTTTTGCCCTATTATAATAAAGTAACTTAGCTTCACAATTTCCTAAATTATAAAATAGTTGTTTTTTAATTATTGGGTTGGTAGTTTTTATACTCTTCCAAACTCTTTTTGCCTCTTTGTATTTTCCTATTTTATAATAACTATTAGCTTTTAAAATCTCTCTTTCTAAACTTATATTTTCTATTTTGGATAAATATTTGAGAGTACTATTATAGTCTCTATCTTGATAGTTTGCATAGGCTTGATTTAGATAATAGCTATCCCATATATCATACGCTTGTGCATTAATACCCAAAAGTGCCAACAATGGAATAACTTTCAATATAAATCTAGTTCCAGATAAAAATATCAAAATCAAAGCAAAAATAGCAGGTATAAAAAATAGTTCAAAATAGCTATTACTATTTCGTTTTAGTCTATTTTTGGATATATACTG
>JANTFF010000123.1 GCA_024763575.1 Sulfurovum sp. | reverse complement strand
TGGATAGAGCATCAGACTTCGGATCTGAGGGTTAGGGGTTCGAGTCCTCTCTGGCGTACCATATATTTTGATTTAATTATTGCATTAATGCACTCGTAGCTCAGCTGGATAGAGCACCCGCCTTCTAAGCGGGCGGTCTCAGGTTCGAATCCTGACGGGTGTACCACCTTTTTAATGTTATGCGGATGTGGTGAAATTGGTATACACGCTAGACTTAGGATCTAGTGCTTCACGGCGTGGAGGTTCGAGTCCTCTCATCCGCACCATCTTCAAACTCCATAAAATACAAATTTTTTACTTTTTTTCTCTTTAATATTATATATTTTTAGTAAATTTTATCTATTATATTAGTATATATACTCAATTAAAAAAATGGAGAAAAAAATGAAACAGTTATTTAAAATCGGAGGATTTACACCCTATATATTTATAATATTTCTAAATGCTATGACCGACCTTGGGCATAAAATCATACTTCAAAACACAATATTCAAAGCTTATGATGGAAGTGAGCTTATTATTCTAACAGCACTAGTCAATGCTTTGATTTTACTACCTTTTATTTTTCTATTTTCTCCTGCTGGATTTTTGAGTGATAAGTATCCAAAAGTTCAAATAATTAGAGTAGCTTCACTTTTGGCTGTAGGGATTACTTCGTTGATACTCTTTTCTTATATTATGGGTTGGTTTTGGTTTGCTTTTGCTATGACCTTTGTTTTGGCAGGTCAGAGTGCTATATACTCCCCTGCTAAATATGGATTAATAAAAGAGATGGTAGGAAATGAGAAACTAACACAAGCTAATGCAATGGTGCAATCAATTACTATTATCTCTATATTAGCTGGAGCTGTTATTTACTCTATATTTTTTGAGTCACTTCTTGATAATCAAACAGATAAAGCTCAAATACTCCAAGCTATTTATCCTCTAGGATTTGCACTAATTAGTGCTTCTATTGTAGAGTTTTTGCTATCTCTTCATCTGATTAAAAAAGTGGAAATAAAAAAGGAGATGAGATTTAAACCTAAAAAGTATGCAAACTTAATATATCTAAGAGGAAATATAAGGATTATTAAACGAAATCAAACTGTTTGGCTCTCTATTATAGGTTTAGCTATATTTTGGGGTATCTCTCAACTTGTAGTTGCTATATTTGGTGAATATCTCAAAGAGAATATGGGAGTTACCAACACAGTTATAGCACAAGGTCTTTTATCTATATCTGGGCTTGGAATAGTTGCTGGTTCACTATTTGTTGGTCGGGTAAGCCGTAAATATATAGAGACAGGGATTATACCTATTGGTGCTTTGGGTATTGCTCTATCTCTATTTTTAATCTCTCATTTAGACTCATTGTTGACATTGGGGATAATATTTTTCTTTTATGGCTTTTTCTCTGGACTTTTTATTGTACCTCTCAATACTCTTATTCAGTTTGCTACACCTACACGGATGTTGGGAAAAGTATTATCTGGGAGTAACTTTATGCAAAATGTATCAATGTTTATATTTTTGATACTATCTGCACTATTTGCTTATCTTGGATTTTCTAGCAAAGGACTTTTTACATTAGCGATGATTATTGCTTTTGTAGGATTTATTTATACTCTTATTAAATTACCTCAATCAATGGTTCGTTTTGTTGTTAGGTTTTTCTTTGGGCTTAGATACAAAATCTCTGTAGAGGGGTTGGATAATATCAAATCAAGCCGTGGAGTACTACTACTTGGTAACCATATATCATTTTTGGATTGGGCATTTTTGCAAATAGCATATCCTAAACAGATACGATTTGTAATAGATAGAACTTATTATAGTATATGGTATCTCAAACCTATTTTTAAATTTTTCAAAACTATCCCTATATCTCCAAGAGGAGGCACAAAAGCACTATCTTTAGTCTCAAAAGCACTAAACAGTGGAGATACAGTTGCTATTTTCCCCGAGGGACACCTATCGAGAAATGGACATTTAGGGCAGTTTCAAAAAGGATTTGAACTAGCCACAGCTGATGTAACAAGAGCATCTGTTATCGTTCCATTTTATATAAGAGGATTATGGGAGGGTAGATTTTCTCACGCATCAAATAAAATGAAAAACAAAAGAACAAAAGATATTGGTGTATCTTTTGGAAAAGCAATGCCAATTAATAGCACAGCAGTTGAGGTCAAAGATGCAGTATTCAAACTATCTATTCACTCATGGGAAAACTATACAAAAAGGCTACCAACTCTACCAAAAGCATGGATAAAAGAGGCAAAACAGGTCAAAAGAGGATTAGTAATTGCTGATTCTACAGGAGTTGAACTAAATGGATATAGATTTATAACTGCTGTTTTACTTATGAGAAATGCTTTTAAAAAGCTATTAGGAAATGAACAAAATATAGGTCTAATAGTACCCACAAGTGCAGGAGGAGCTATTTCAAATATGGCAGTATTGACACTAGGAAAGACTATAGTAAATCTAAACTACTCTAGTGGAACACAAAGCCTAAAACACGCTATAGAGATAGCTAATATCAACCATATAATAACATCCAAACAATTCATAACTAAGCTAAAAGCCAAAGGGTTTGATTTGGATGAAGCATTAGAGGGTGTTAATATTATTATATTAGAAGAGTTAAAAGCCAAAATGAGTAAACTTTCACAATTAGGAACTCTACTTATAGCCAAAATACTTCCTACTTCTATTTTGAGTATATTATTTATCAAAAAGGTCAAATCAACAGATACAGCCTCAATCCTATTTTCAAGTGGAAGTGAGGGTAATCCCAAAGGTATAGAGCTAAGTCATGTAAATATTATGGGAAATATCAAACAGATAGCTACAGTACTAAATCCAACCGAGCAAGATGTAATGCTTGGTACTTTACCTATTTTTCACTCATTTGGATTGACAGTCTCAACACTATTTCCATTAATAGAGAGTGTGCCTGTTGTTTGTCACCCTGACCCAACAGATGGTTATGGTATTGCTAAATTATCACTTAAATATAATGCAACGCTACTTTTTGCTACGGCTACTTTTTATAGATTATATGCTAGAAACAAAAAAATTAATCCTCTAATGTTTGAAAAGTTACGAATGGTAATAGCAGGAGCAGAAAAGTTACCAAAAGAGATAGCAGAACTATTTAAATATAGATTTGGAAAAACAATTTTAGAAGGATATGGAACTACAGAGACTACACCAGTAGCTAGTTGTAATATTTATGATGCTATAGACCCTGATGATTATCATATACAGATAGGAAACAAAGCAGGAACTATAGGTCTGCCAATGCCAGGGAGTAGTTTTATGATAGTTGACCCTAATACCCTCAAACCACTACCTATAGGAGAAGATGGAATGATGCTAATAGGTGGTACACAAGTTATGAAAGGTTATCTAGGAGATAAAGATAAAACTAAATCAGCAATCAAAGAGATAGATGGTATCAGATGGTATATTACAGGAGACAAAGGGCATATAGATGAAGATGGATTTGTAACTATAGTCGATAGATATAGCAGATTTGCAAAAATTGGTGGAGAGATGATAAGTTTAGGGTATATAGAACAAGAGATTGGAAAACTGCTTGATGAGAATAGTCAAATAGCTATAACAGCTATTGCTGATAGTAAAAAGGGTGAAAAGATAGTACTGCTACTAGAGGGTGATAAAGATTTAGAGGAGTTAAAAACAGAGATAAAAGAGTTAGGATTAAATCCTCTTTATATTCCAAGTAGTTACTATAAGGTTGATGTAATTCCAAAGCTTGGAACTGGAAAGTCTGATTTTAAAGGTGTTAAGAGATTGGCTATGGAGCTAGAAATATGTTAAATTATTTAATTTTTTCTATATTCTCAATCATTAATTGTAAACTAACACTATTATTAAAGTGATTTTCATTAATGGTATAGATAATATTAACTTCATCACCTATATCAAACTCTTTTTGGGTTTT
>JANTFF010000122.1 GCA_024763575.1 Sulfurovum sp. | reverse complement strand
CCTGCCTTATTTATATAAATTATCTTAGTATCTGTTGCTAAGACTAAAATATTTGTCTGTATATCGAGAAAAGATTTGAAACTATTTTGATTTTTTTTAAAAAGATATAGCATAACTATTATTATAGATATAAGAATAGCTACTATTGCTATATGAGTCTCTTGCATATTAATTACTTATGAAAGTTCTTTCACCATTCGTGATGCCTCTTCTATAGATGAGTCTAACTGAACTACTTTTTTATAATTTAGTAGTGCTTCATCCATTCTTTTAAGGTCATAAAGTGTATTAGCATAGTTGAAATAGTGGGGAGCAAAACTAGGGTCTAACTCAATAGCTTTTTTGTGATGCTCTATAGCTAAATCATTCTCATTTAGTTGATGTAATACATTGGCTAATGAGGCATGAGCCATATCTTCATTTGGATTTATAGATAAAATCTGAGTATAAATCTCTTTGGCTTCGTCTAATCTATGCATATTGATTAATACAAAACCATATTTTAGCAATAACTCTATATTATCTTTTTCTAAAATTAAAGCACTTGATAGTGCTTTGTCTGCTTCTGTAAAATCTTGTTTTTCAAGAGCATTATCAGCCATTTGAATAAGCTGTTGGACTCTTGATACCTTTGGTGCTGGGGTGGAAAATACTTTATCCATTTCTGTTATACCCCCTATCTGTTCATTATCTCTATTTGCTTCAAAATCAACACCCCGTTTAGGAAATGCACCTGAAAATAACTGTTTAAAAAATAAAATAAATATTGTGATTGCAATTATCAAAAGTAAAAATTGAAATATACTCATATCGTCTCCATGTTAATTTTAGAATAATAGACCAATATTACTTAGAAACGATATAAAAGTAAAGTATTTATTCAATATTTACTATAACTTCTCCATTTTTAATATCAAAGTTAACACTACTACCCTCTATAACTCTATCTTCTAGTATCAATTCGGCTAACTTATCCTCTACCACATCATATAATGCTCTCTTTAAAGGTCTAGCACCATAAACTGGGTCAAAACCAGCCTCTGCAATATAAGCTTTGGCACTATCACTAAGTGTTACTTTAATATCTCTTTGAGCCAATTTTTTCTCTATATCTCTAAATAGTATATCAACTATTTTAGTAATCGCTTCAAGGTCAAGTGGATTAAATATTACAATATCATCTAATCTATTTAGAAACTCTGGCTTAAAGTATCTTTTTAACTCACTATTTACAGCATTTTCTCTCTCTACCTCATCATTATACTCCATTATTTTATCACTTGCAATATTTGAAGTCATAATAATAATAGTGTTTTTGAAATCAATTGTTACACCTTTATTGTCTGTTAGTCGTCCATCATCAAGAACTTGCAATAGAGTATTAAATACATCAGGATGGGCTTTTTCTATCTCATCAAATAGTACTACAGAGTATGGATTTCGTCGTACGGCTTCTGTGAGCTGTCCACCCTCATCATATCCTACATACCCAGGAGGTGCTCCTACTAATCGTGATGCTGCGTGTTTTTCCATATATTCACTCATATCAATTCTAATAAGTGATTTTTCAGAATCAAATAAAAATTTAGCTAGAGTTTTAGCCACTTGTGTTTTACCAACCCCTGTAGGTCCTAAAAACATAAAACTACCTATTGGACGATTAACATCACTTAACCCTGCTTTATTTCGTTTAATAGCACGAGAGACGGCTCTAAGTGCTTGATTTTGTCCTATAACTTCTTGATTTAAAATATTTTCAACATTTAAGATTTTATCTTTTTCACTCTGTAACATTTTGTTTACAGGAATTCCAGTCCAACGGCTTACAATACTAGCTATCATCTCTTCATCTACAGAGTTTTTGAGTAGTGTTCCATCTTTTTGCATTTGAGCCCATTTAGCTTCTAACTCTCTTAGTTTTGCCCCTTGTGCTGGAATTTGACCATGTTGTATCTCTGCTACTTTAGAGAAATCTCCATCTCTTTGAGCCGAAGAGGCTTTAACTTTCAACTCTTCAATAGTTGATTTAACAGAGGCTATATCATTAAATACAGCTTTTTCATTATCAAACTGACTCTGTAATGACATCTGTTTCTCTTTGAGGTCGGCTAACTCTTTTTCTATCTCTTGGAGACGAGTAGCATTTTTTTCTCCCTCTTCCATAAGTAGTGCCTCTTTTTCTACTTGAAGTGTAGTAAGCTCTCTTTTGGTTTTAGCTAATTCAGTAGGTTCACTCTCTATCTGCATTTTAAGCTCAGCTGCTGCTTCATCTATTAAATCAATAGCTTTATCTGGTAAAAATCTATCAGTAATATATCTATCACTAAGTTTTGCAGCTGAGACTAATGCTGAATCCATAATAGTTACATTGTGGTGAGACTCCAATCTATCTTTGATACCACGCAAAATTTGTAATGCTTCATTGATACTTGGTTCTCCTACTTTTACAGGTTGAAATCTTCTTTGCAGTGCTGTATCTTTTTCAAAATATTTTCTATACTCTTTGAGTGTTGTTGCTCCAATAGTATGCAATTCACCACGAGCTAGAGCAGGTTTGAGAATATTGGCTGCATCCATACTACCCTCACTTGCCCCTGCTCCTACTATAGTGTGAATTTCATCTATAAAGAGAATTATATTTGATGTACTCTTGACCTCATCGACTACAGCTTTTAGTCTATCTTCAAACTCACCTCTATATTTAGCTCCAGCTATTAGTCGGCTCATATCTAATGAAATTACACGCATATTTTGCAGACTTAGAGGAACTTCTTTGTTTACAATTCTTTGTGCTAATCCTTCAACTATTGCTGTTTTACCAGTTCCAGGTTCTCCTATAAGGATTGGGTTATTTTTGGTTTTACGAATGAGGATTTGCATCATTCTCTGAACCTCTTCATCTCTTCCTATTACAGGGTCTAACTCACCATCAATTGCCTTTTGGTTCAAATCAATTCCATACTGTTCTAGTGCCTCTAATGCCTCATCTGCACTTTGAGAGTCTATAGTTTTACCACCACGAATAGACTCTAGTGTTTTTTTAAGTTCATGTAGGTCAAGATATTTACCCAAAGTATCTTTGATAAATAGTTCATTGATATTTGCTATAATCCATGCATCAACAGATAAATATTGGTCACCATTGGCAGTCATTACACCCTCTGCTTGTTGTAGTGATGATACACTTTTAGCTGATAATCTAATAGTCTCTTTGGTTACAGTTGATACTTTTGGTAAAGTGTTTGCAAAACTTTTAACCTCTAACTCTATTGCACTTTTGTCAATATTCATTTTGTTAAGTGCTTGATGTAATAATGAATTGGTATTTGTAAGTAGTGACCATAACAGATGGATAGGGTCAACTTCTTGATTTTTATTATGTAGAGCTAGAGAAACCCCTGATTCTACTGTAGAACTCATCTGATGTGTTAATTTTTCTAATATATTCATAGTTTCTTCCTTTTTTTAAATAAACTTTAGTTCATGTAATTATACAACTTTAGTCCATTAGTGTCAAGTTTAATTTTATTTTTTGATTTAAATTCTAAATATTACCATAAATTAGAGAACTTTTAGTAATATTTGAATAAAATACAACTTAAAATAATGATGGGATTGATACAACAATAATGATAAATAAAAATAAAAAATCTATACTCTTTGGTTTTCTATCAACAGTAACTGCGTCACTACTGTTGGTGAGCAATGCAAAAGCTGATAATTTATATGATAATAGACCAAATAGTGATACTTCTAAACTTGAAGCATATCTAAAATTTACAAAAATAGTTTCAATAATAGAAGACCAATATGTTGATGAATTAAATACAAGTGATATTATTGATAAAGCACTAAAAGGATTGCTTAGTAATTTAGATGCCCACTCGTCTTTTATGGATGCAAAAGAGTCAAAAGAGTTGCAAGTCCAAACCAATGGGGAGTTTGGAGGATTAGGTATTAGCGTA
>JANTFF010000121.1 GCA_024763575.1 Sulfurovum sp. | reverse complement strand
AAAGTAGTACAACCCAAATCTGCTAATCTTTGAGCCAAAACCAAATCATCTGTCATATATGGTAAAACTCTAAATCCCTCTTTTATCAAAACTTCTGTAGCCTCTACTAATGCAAATGGGTCTGGCTGTAGATTGTATTGGTTTCCTATTACTTCTAGTTTAACCCAATCAACTTCAAAAATCTCTCTAGCCATAAGTGCTGTAGTAATTGCCTCTTTGGCTGTATGACAACCTGCTGTATTTGGGAGAACTGTTACATCTAAACTTTTGATAATATCCCAAAATTGATTACCACCTTTTAGATTAGTAGCACTCTGTCTTCTTAGTGCTACTGTAACTATCTGTGAGCCTGAAGCCTTGATAGATTTTTCCATAATATCAGGTGATGGGTATAGAGCTGAACCTATCATAAGCCTAGAACTAAAACTCTTCCCCTCTATCTCCCACATATCACTATTCACTATTAATTTTTCACTGTTCACTGCTTACCCTCCTTGAACTGGAGAGAGAATATCTAATCTATCTCCATCTTTTATAGTTGTCTCTTGGTATTTTGTTTTTAGTATAAATGTCTCATTTAGAGCTACTGCTATACCTTTACCATAATCTATTAACTCTAACAGTTCTTGTATAGTCATAGAGTCTTTATCAAACTCTTTTATCTCTCCATTTATAGAAATTTTCATGCTACTACCTTTCTAATCCCCTCATTTAGTGCTTTTTCTACAACAGCAGGAGCTAATAGATAGCCATGTCTATAGAGTCCATTTATTCTAGTAATCTTATCACTATTTTCAATTCTTGGTAGATTGTCTTTAAATGCAGGGCGACAATTTGTCTCTGTATTAACTACTCTAGCTTCTCCAAAATTTGGATGAACTGTAAATACAGCTGATAGTAGCTCCAAAGTAGAACGAACAGATATATCAGACATATCTTCACTCTCTATCTCACTAGCTCCTACTATATATCTTTTTGCTCCTGAGGTTTGAGCTATTTTACAATCTTTGCAGTAATCTAACTCTATACCCTCACATCCATTCTCTCTTGGGGCTATATAGATTTTGTATCTAGGGTGTAGTAGTCTAGTTGGACGAGATATATCTATATCATTACTCTCTAGCCAAATTACTTCCCCTCTGACACCTCTCAAATCAGAAAAATACTCTTTTGCTCCAAGACCTCTAGCATCAAATACCCAATCATAAGACTCCTCTTTGCCATTATAAAAAACTTTTCCCGCTTCTAATTTATCTATATGGGTATTCTCTTTCCAAGTTATATTTGGCATAGAGTCAAGATAAGTTGTACTAAATGCTATAAATCTTTGTGAGTCTATATGACCTTCATCTTTTAGATAAAAGGCTTGTCTATGATTTGATAGTTGTGGTTCTAACTTTTCTATTTCGTTAGAGTTTAGTAGTTTTATATCTTTTGCTTTTTCTACTTTGTGTTTGAGTGTTCTGATGAAGTGATTTAGTTCTGGCATATCTTGTGGGTGGGCTGTAATTAGCGTTCCTCTGCGTTTAAATCCATCAAATAGACCTACCTCTTTTATCAAATCTCCCCAAAGTTCCAAAGAACGGTTACCAAAATCAAAGATAACAGACTCTGCTGTCTCTAGTTCAGCAAAAGGAGCTAACATTCCAGCTGCTGTAAATCCTGCTGATGTAACTCCCTCTTTTGTATCTTTGTCAAAAAGTGTGATTGTGTGACCCTCTTTTAGAAGATTTAGGGCTAAAACTCTTCCTACTAACCCTGTTCCTGCTATTGCTATATTCATTTTTTCCCCTTTAAATTGAGGTCAGGTATCCACTTTTTCACTTCGTTTCACTACGCAAAAAAGTTAACACCTAACCTATTATGCTTTGATATAAACCTCTGAACCTTTTTCTTTAAATATTTCACTCATCTCATCCATACCTTTTTGTTTAGCCTCTTCTACATCTGTTCCTAATGTGTCAGCATAATCACGAACCTCTTGTGATATTTTCATAGAACAGAATTTTGGTCCACACATAGAACAAAAGTGTGCAACTTTAGCTGCTTCCATTGGTAACTCTTCATCATGATACTCTCTAGCTCTATCAGGGTCTAAACCGATATTAAACTGGTCAACCCATCTAAATTCAAATCTAGCTAAACTCATAGCATCGTCTCTAGCTCTAGCACCTGGGTGACCTTTTGCAATATCTGCTGCGTGTGCTGCTAATTTATAAGTAATTAGTCCCTCTTTTACATCTTCTCTATCAGGAAGTCCTAGATGCTCTTTTGGTGTTACATAACACAACATTGCACAACCATACCAACCAATCATAGCTGCACCAATTCCCGATGTGATATGGTCATATCCTGGGGCAATATCAGTAGTGAGGGGTCCGAGTGTATAAAATGGAGCTTCATGACAATATTCTAATTGTAAATCCATATTCTCTTTTATCATATGCATTGGTACATGTCCAGGTCCTTCTATTAGAGTTTGAACATCATGTTTCCACGCAATTTGTGTAAGTCGTCCAAGCTCTTTTAGTTCTGCAAATTGTGCTTCATCATTAGCATCAGCCACACTTCCAGGTCTAAGCCCATCACCTAAAGAGAATGTAATATCATAAGCTTTCATAATCTCACAAATATCTTCAAAGTGAGTATTTAGGAAATTCTCTTGATGATGAGCTATCATCCATTTAGCCATAATAGAGCCACCTCTACTTACAATCCCTGTTACTCTTTTGGCTGTCATTGGTACATGATGGAGTAAAAGTCCTGCATGAATTGTAAAATAATCAACTCCTTGTTCAGCTTGTTCTATAAGTGTATCACGGAATACTTCCCAAGTTAGGTCTTCTGCAATTCCATTTACTTTTTCGAGTGCTTGATAGATAGGTACAGTACCAATTGGAACAGGAGAGTTTCTCAAAATCCAATCTCTAGTTGTATGAATATTTTTACCAGTTGATAAATCCATAACAGTATCAGCACCCCATCTAGTTGACCATACCATTTTTTCAACCTCTTGGGCAATTGATGATGAGGTAGCAGAGTTACCTATATTGGCATTTACTTTAACCAAAAAGTTTCTACCTATAATCATAGGCTCTACTTCAGGGTGGTTAATATTTACAGGTAGTACAGCTCTACCCTCTGCTATCTCTTTTCTAACAAATTCAGGTGTAATCTCTTCTGGTAGATTTGCACCCATACTGTTACCTTTTAGTCTAGCTTCTCTTTCATGGTCGCTTAGATACTCTTTACTCATTGCCAAGTTTTGATTTTCTCGCATAGCTACAAATTCCATTTCTGGAGTAATAATTCCTTGCCGTGCATAGTGTAGTTGAGTTACATTTTTACCTTTTTTGGCTTTAAGTGGAGTCCGTACTAAACCTTTTGAACCAGCTGTTACAAACTCTAACTGTTCATCAGTAGCATATCCATTATCTCTAGGAGCCATAATTCGCCCCTTATACTCTTCTACATCTCCTCTAGCCTCTATCCACTCTTTTCTAATAGCTTGTATTCCCTCTCCTACATCAATCTCAACTGATGGGTCAGTATATACACCTGAAGTATCATAAACACCCAATTTTGTATCATTGCTTAGTGATATTTCACGGATAGGTACTCTAATATTTTCATGTATTTTACCCTTTAGATAAACCTTTTTGGAAGCAGGTAGTGGGTCTCTTGTTATAAGTTCATTCGAAGTTTTTAGTGTGTCAGTATATTTTTTTGTCATAGTTTCCTCTTTATTTAATAATAAAAGGAAAAGAAGATAAATAAGAGAAACTTATAAGTTTTTAATCTATTATTCAAATCCTCTTCCTTACGCTGGAATTATCCAGTTCAAGTTCTATGGGTAAATCTCAGCCACCAAATAGATAGCACCCCAAGAGTTGATAATGCATTTATAACTTATTAAAAATAATATAAAGCTGAATTATATGTTTTTTATTGATTTTTGATGAATTGAAGAACTTTAATGTTCTATTCAGT
>JANTFF010000120.1 GCA_024763575.1 Sulfurovum sp. | reverse complement strand
TTATCTTCCAAATTACGCAAGGCTATAACTTCACCTTTACGATGACGGCGAACTTTGAATATATAGCGATGTTCATCTCCTTTTAGTTGGAGTGTTGGAGTATTAGCCTCTTTATGATAAAGATATTGCACTTTTATTCTCCACTATTTTCCAAATAATCAAAGCTACTATAACAGAGATACTCAATAGAGTATATTTAATATTAGTTGCTACTATTTTACCCTTGTCATTATATTTTAATATTTTGAGATATTTAAGACTCTCTAATATACTTATAAAGATATATACAACTATCATAGCCAATATACTCAAATCAAAACACATTTTGGCAAATACAAAAGCCACCAATCCACTAAAAGCTACTGCTGTTATAAAGCCATGAAACACAAACATATAAATTCTCATCTGTTTTATAATTTTATTACTATCACTACTCAAAAATGGAATAAGCATTCCCACAACCAATATTCCAAATAGTATCTTGACTAATATTGAGTGATACAAAACCATCTCTTCAAACATTACAACCCTTTTTAGTAAAATTATACCCTAATTTGATATAATCATCTAAATTTGAAAAAAAGGTCAATTTATGGTCAAAATAGATGAAGCACTAGATATTATTTATAACTTAGTAACTAAAAAAAGTAAACAGATAGTTCCTATAGAAGATACTGTAGGAGCTATTACTGCAAAATCTTATAAAGCATCTTTTGATTTACCAAGATTTGATAACTCAGCAATGGATGGTTACGCTGTTAAGGTAGCTGATGCAGGTAGAACTGTTAATATCAAAGAGGTTATATATGCAGGAGACTCTCCACAAAATGAGTTAAAAAAATATAAAGCAATAAAAATTATGACAGGAGCTCCTATTCCTAAAGGGTGTGAGGCAATTGTACCTATAGAAGATATTGATTTTTTGACAAAAGAGAGTATAATCTTACCTCCTACTATTAAACCAAATGCAATGATACGATGGAAGGGTGAAGATATAAAAAGTGGTGAGATATTTTTAGAAGCCAATACAAAAGTAACAGGTTATACTTTAGCACTATTAGCATCACAAGGTATAACACACATAGAGATATATAAAAAACCCAAAGTAGTTATATTTAGTACAGGAGAAGAGCTAAAAGCACACTATGAAAAGATAGAACCTCATCAACTATATAACTCGAATGCTCCAATGTTTTATGCAAGAGCTTTAGAACTTGATTGTGATGTGAGTTATATATCTAGTTCAGGAGATACTTTAGAGGAACTAAAATTATCTGCTAAAGAGGCTATGGATGCTAATTTAATCCTAACTTCAGGTGGGGTAAGTGTAGGAGACAAAGATTTTACTATACAAGCTTTTGAAGAGCTAGGAATGGAGATTTTATTTTCCAAAGTTGATATTAAACCAGGTAAACCTACCACTTTTGGTAAAATGGGAAGTTGTTTTGTAGTCAATCTACCAGGTAATCCACTTGCTAGTATGGTTAATTTTGAGATGTTTGTCAAGCCTATAATATATAAACTCTCAGGAACAAATAGCTTTTATCACTCTACTATTACAACCAAAATGAGAGATAATCATAAGATTAGAGCAGGTAAATATACGGTCATATTAGGAGAGTGGGATGGAGACTCATTTATGCCAATACAAAATCAAAAACCTGGTATGGTCTCACCTATGGATAGGGCTGATGGAATGATTGTTACCTCTCCAGAGATAGATAGTTTAGAAAAAAATCAGATAGTCAAAATGATACCAATAAAATTAAATTTACAAAGTGATAAAAAAGAGAATTTTTTTATACAAAAGGATTAATATGAGATTATATTATTACGCTTATACAGGACATAAAAACGGTTTAGATAGACTCAAAAAAGCAACAGCACTACTCAAAAAACTAAATGCAAAGGGTTTAGATACTATGCTTTTGGTTAATGACTTTAGAGCAGGATTAGTGGCTAGAGAGTTTGGTATAAATGAGTCTGTAAATATAGAGACAGTTCAAGATATTGATGCTATTGCCAATATGGAAGATGCGATTATTATAGATAGTCCAGAAAATGATAGAGGACGACTTGAAAAGTATGTAAATGAGTTCAAGCATGTATTTAGATTTGCTCAAAGCTGTGATGATAGTAGTCGCTATGGTGAGACTATGATAGACTATACAGATATTATTGTAGATGATATATATCTACAAGAGCATAAAAAAGAGGATAGAGTTCTGTTCTTTTTAAGTGATAGTGATGCAGATAAAAAGATACTATCTCATGCTGATTTTTTCAAAAATAGTGATATGGAACTGCTACTTGGTCACTATTTTTATGTTAAATATGAAGATGATTTAGCCAAAATATTCAAAAAAGTACATGAGGCAGAGGAGTATATTGATTTAGTTTGTAGTAGTAAAACTGTAGTTACAGCATCTCTTCAAACAGCCTTAGAAGCACGAATTTGTGGGGCAAAAGTAATTTTTATTGATGAAGATAATCAAGAGAATTGTTTAGAAACTATTTTTAATAAGGCACAAATTTTAACATTAAAAAGTTTTAATATAAAAGAATATAAACAGGTTATGTTAAATGAAATTGAAGATTGTAACTTAATAGCTCAAAAAGGTGAAATTATTACTTCAAATATTATAAATAGCCTATTTTTATAGTTATAATTAATATTTCTTCTGTAATAATTGGAATGCAATTTAATATAAAGGAAAGGTATGAGTAATAGAAGAGACTTCATGGGTATGGCTCTAGGTGGTTTTACTGCTTTGGGTGGTATCGGTGCACTGTACGCTATGAAAAAAACTTGGGATCCACTTCCGAGTGTAAAAGCAGCTGGTTTTACAACCATTGACTTAAAAGATGCTCCAGAAAATGTTTTGGTAACAGAAAAATGGAGAGGTAAACCAATATTTGTTCTAAAGCAGTCAAAAGAGATGATGGCAAAAGCTACAGATATTGACAAAAAAAGATTGATTAAAATTGGGGATGCTCACTATATGGTATGTGTAGGGTTGTGTACACACCTTGGTTGTATTCCTGGATATAGACCTGAAACACAAGATTTCTTATGTGCTTGTCATGGTGGTATGTATGATAGTACTGCAATGGTAACAAAAGCTCCACCTCCAAGAGGATTAGATATCCCTCCATTTACAATTAAGGGTACAAAGTTGGTTCTAGGTGAAGCTGGACCAGAGTATAAAAAGATGTTGGCTGATGGCACAACATTGAAAGTGTAAGGGGGATTAAATGGCACATTTTGATGAAAAAGCATTACCATTTAGTCACAAGTGGTTAAATGAGAGATTAGCAGTTGATACTCTCAAAAGAGTACTATCTGCTGAATATTGGATACCAAAAAATATTAATTTCCTTTGGGCAATGGGTATGGTTTTGGCAGCAACATTTGGGCTACTTCTAATTTCAGGTATATTCTTATTGATGTATTACAATCCAAGTACCGATTTGGCATTTGATAGTGTCAATTATACTATTATGACCGAAGTTGGGTATGGTTGGTTGTGGAGACACATTCACGGTGTTGGTGCATCTGTTGTCTTCTTAATCATCTATATTCACATGTTTACAGGTATATATTATGGTTCATATAAGAGAGGACGAGAGCTTATTTGGATTTCAGGTATGTTACTTTTTGTACTTTTTTCTGCTGAAGCATTCTCTGGATATATGTTACCTTGGGGACAAATGAGTTATTGGGCTGGTATGGTTATTACTAACTTATTCTCTGGTGGTTCACTACATGCTGATGGTTTAGTTGAGTGGATTAGAGGGGATTATGTTCCTGCACAAGCATTCCTTAGCCGTTTCTTTATGCTTCATGTACTTCTTTTACCTTTAGTTATTATTGGAGCAATTGTGTTTCACTTTGGAACATTACGATTACCACATGTTAATAATCAAGATGGTGAAGATTTTGATTTTGAAGAGGCTGCAGAGCTTTATAAATCAGGTGAAAAAGCTAAATCTAAAGTTATTCCATTCTC
>JANTFF010000119.1 GCA_024763575.1 Sulfurovum sp. | reverse complement strand
CTATCTAATTATATATAATTTTATATTGGAGATTAATTTTTTACTACATAATAATCTAATTTATTCTTTGTATGTAACTTAATTAAATAATTAATCTAAGAGAAAGTGTTTTTTTGCTAAAATTCGCAAATTCATAGACTTTGGGCAAATTTCCAAGGTATCAAACATACGAGAAAAAGCAAAGGATAGACTAAATATGGCACATCATAAGTCAACAATCAAAAGAATTAGACAAACAGCTGTAAGAACTGAGAGAAATAGATATTACAGAACTAGAATTAAAAACATTACTAAAGCAGTAGTAGTAGCTGCTGAGGCAAATGATAAAGTTGCTGCAACTGAAGCATTCAAAGTTGCAAACAAACAAATTCATAAACTAGTAAGCAAAGGTTTTATCAAAAAAACAACTGCTGCTAGAAAAGTATCTCGACTAAATAAGCTTGTTAATAAAATAGCTGCATAATTAAATAGGGGTTATATGACCCCACCCACACCCCAACATTAGGTTTTTACCATGTTTCAAGAAAAACTCCAACCATTTATAGATAGATATAATGAGATAAACACTCTCTTAAGTTCACCAAATATTGCTAGTGATATTAAAAAAATGACAGACCTAGGAAAAGAACAATCAGGGCTTTCTAAATTGGTAGAAAAAGCTCAAAAGTATATAGAAACAGCTGAAGCTATTTCTGAAAATAGAGAGCTTTTAGGTGATGATGAACTAGGCGATTTGGCAAAAGAGGAATTAGCAGAGCTTGAACCACTATTACCCAAATTAGAAGAAGAGATAAAAGTCCTAATGATTCCAACAGACCCCAATGATGATAAAAACATATATTTGGAGATAAGAGCAGGTGCAGGAGGAGATGAGGCATCTCTGTTTGTAGAAGACCTATTCAAAATGTATGTTCGGTATGCTGAGATTGTAGGGTGGAAGGTTGAGATTGTAAGTACTTCTGATGGAACAGCTGGTGGATACAAAGAGATGATAGCTATGTTAAAAGGTGATGGGGTTTACTCTCAGCTCAAATATGAAGCAGGAGTTCATAGAGTTCAAAGAGTACCTGATACAGAGACGCAAGGAAGAGTACACACATCTACTGTTACTGTTGCTGTTATTCCTGAAGTTGATGATGTTGAGGTTGATATAAAACCAAATGAGGTCAAGATGGATGTTTATCGCTCTAGTGGATGTGGTGGACAATCTGTAAATACAACAGACTCTGCTGTTCGTCTGACTCATATACCTACAGGTATTGTTGTAGCTATCCAAGATGAAAAGTCTCAACATAAAAACAGAGATAAAGCTATGAAAGTACTTAAAGCTAGAGTTTATGAAGCTGAACTTCAAGCTCAATTAGATGAAACATCAGCAGATAGAAAACTCCAAGTAGGTTCAGGTGCTAGGTCTGAAAAGATACGAACTTATAACTATCCTCAAAATCGTTTGACTGACCATAGAATAGGTCTTACTCTATATTCACTTGATAGTATCATGAATGATGGGAATTTAAAGTTAGTTCTTGACCCTTTAAATGCTCATGCACAAGCAGAAGCTATTAAAGAGGCAGGGCTGTAATTTTGGTGCGTTGGAAACGCACCCTACAAGGCTTCTAATACAGCTCCGTTACTTGCATTTGTAACTAATGCTCTATACTGTTTTAACCATTTACTCTGAAGAGGCTTGACAATTGGTTTAAAGTTATCTCTTCTCTCTGCTATCTCTTCAAATGACAGATTAACTTCCAATATATATTTATCTACATCTATATGTATCTCATCACCATTTTTTAGAAGTCCTATCATCCCACCCTCAGCAGCTTCAGGGCTTACATGACCAATACTAGCTCCTCTTGTTGCACCACTAAATCGTCCATCTGTAATCAATGCTACTTTATCTCCTAATCCCATACCCATAATAAGGCTAGTTGGACTTAACATCTCTTGCATTCCAGGTCCACCTTTTGGCCCTTCGTATCTGATTACGACAACATTACCTGCTTTTACCTCACCATTTATAATACCTTTTATAGCTTCATCTTGTGAGTTATAACATACAGCTGTTCCTGTAAACTCTCTATCTCCTACAATTCCAGCTGTTTTAATTACAGCTCCCTCTTCAGCCAAGTTTCCATATAAAATAGCAAGTCCTCCAACTTCTGAATATGGATTATCTATAGTATGGATAATATTTGTATCTTTAATATCTGCATTTGCAATTCTCTCTTTGATACTCTCTCCTGTAATTGTTAAATTATCCAAAAGAATATCATCACCTCTTTTGTTCATCTCATGCATCACAGCACTTACTCCACCAGCTTTGTCTATATCTTGCATGTGAACAGTTGTTAGACTTGGAGATATTTTGGCAATATGAGAAACTTTTTTAGATATAGTATTAATATCTTCGAGATTAAAGTTCACATCAGCCTCTTTTGCAATTGCTAACATATGTAAAACAGTGTTACTACTTCCACCCATTGCCATATCTACAGCAAAAGCATTTCTTACAGCATTCTCATTTAGAATATTTCTTACATTATATAGAGCAGATTTTTCTTCTGGCATTAGAGCAATTTCACAAACTCTTCTAGCTGCTTTTCTATATAACTCTTCTCTCTCTTTGGTTAGAGCCAATATTGTACCATTACCTGCTAAAGCTATACCCATAGCCTCCATAAGTGTATTCATAGAGTTAGCTGTAAACATTCCTGAACACGACCCTCCACTAGGACATGCATTACACTCCATATCTGTTAACTCCTCAGCTGTTATCTCTCCTGCTTCAAATTTACCAACTCCTTCAAATACAGTTGCTAAATCAATTGGCGTTCCATCTTGGCTATAACCTTTTGCCATAGGACCACCTGAGACAAATACAGTAGGAACATTAACTCTCAATGCACCCATAATCATACCTGGAACAATTTTATCACAGTTTGGTATAGCAATCATAGCATCTAGTTTATGTGCATTCATAACAGTCTCTATAGAGTTAGCAATAATTTCACGGCTTGGAAGTGAGAATAACATTCCATCATGACCCATAGCTATACCATCATCTACTCCAATAGTATTAAACTCAAATGGAACACACCCATTAGCACGAATTTCATCTTTGATAATTTCTGCTACTTTATTTAAAAAGAAATGACCAGGAATTATCTCTATAAAAGAGTTAGCTACTCCAATAAATGGTTTATCGAAATCTTCATCTTTTAATCCAGTTGCACGAAGTAGTGAACGGTGTGGGGCTCTATTATGACCTTTTTTTACTATATTGCTTCTCATATTTTGTCCTATTTAAATTTTTTTGCAAATTATATCGAAAAACCTTTACATTTAAAAAAAAGTTTGCTATAATCGCATTCCAATTTCAAATATGCGGGAATAGCTCAGTGGTAGAGCACAACCTTGCCAAGGTTGGGGTCGCGAGTTCGAACCTCGTTTCCCGCTCCATTTTGAATTGTGATATTTCAAATAGATTATGGTACCAATTAAGCCCGGGTGGTGGAATGGTAGACACAGGGGACTTAAAATCCCCCGGTCATTGTGACCGTGCCGGTTCAAGTCCGGCTCCGGGTACCATTAATTATTATATGGACGGCACTATGGCGACATCGCCAAGTGGTAAGGCCGCAGCCTGCAAAGCTGCTATCCCCAGTTCGAATCTGGGTGTCGCCTCCATAAAAAGTTTTTGAAAACTTTATCTATTTTATGTTAATTTTATTTTAATTTGGTAAAATTACACCTCTTTTAAATGTCGGGAGATGTCAGAGTGGTCGAATGTGCCGGTCTTGAAAACCGGTGAGGGTAATACCTCCGGGAGTTCGAATCTCCCTCTCCCGGCCATATTTTCTATTTTTTACTATATCTATTGATTTTAAATACTCTTTACTTTAATTACAAACAAACAATTACTGTTGTTCTTTTTTACTATAATTGTATATTCTTTGTGTTTTTATATATATTTTTTATTAATATTGTATAAAGTTTAAAAAAAAATGCCCAATATCAAGAAAGAATAAGCTATCTACTGTTATTATGATGAT
>JANTFF010000118.1 GCA_024763575.1 Sulfurovum sp. | reverse complement strand
GATAGAAGTATAAAAAGTATAATTATTTTTAGCATAAATAAGCCCTTCAATTAAATTGAAATTATATTATATATTAAAATATATAAATCAAATAAATAATCTCTTATAATATTAATTATTACTTAATTATGTAACTATAAGTATCAAAAAAGAGTATAAAGTTGAAAAAGTGTCAAATATTGTCACACTTTGTAACAATATTATTTATGAGGATTAGTTTTTAATCCTCATAGGAGTTTTATGCCAATGCTTTTTTGGAAGCCTCTGCAACTTTTGTAAATGCTTCAGGAGCATTCATTGCCATATCAGCCAAGATTTTTCTATCAAGTTCAATATTTGCTACTTTTAATCCATGCATAAATGTAGAATAATTCATATCATTTAATCTAGCTGCTGCATTAATTCTTACAATCCAAAGTCTTCTAAAGTCTCTTTTTTTCTGTCTTCTATCTCTATAAGCATATACCATTGAGCGTTCAAGTTGCTCTTTTGCTTTTCTAAAATGTTTTCTTCTTCCACTATAGAAACCTCTAGCTTGTTTTAGAAGTTTTTTGTGTCGTCTATGTCTAACTGTACCAGTTTTTACTCTCATATTTTTCCTTTACCGTTTTAATGGGGAGATCCATCTAGTGGTGTCAAGTGTTATACTTGAACTTGTCCTAATAATTTAGGAGTAGCTTTTTAAATTGTTAAATTAAACAATCATCTCTTTGATTTTTGATGAATCTGCTTTAGAAACATATTTTGCTTGTCTATTTGCACGGTGATGAGCACCATCTACTTTTGTCAAAATGTGACTTCTAAATGCAGTTCCTCTTTTGATTTTACCAGATTTTTTAACTTTAAAACGCTTTACAGCACCTTTAACGCTTTTCATTTTTGGCATGTTTATTCCTTTCATTGAATATTGCTCATAGAGAATGAGGTCGAGTATTATATCTATTTTTTTTTAAATTCTATTTAAGTACTAAGCTAGTATTGGTTATCATGTTATATAAATCAAATCTAAAGTTAAAAGGGAAGAGCATATGGCATTCTTTAATAAAAAAGAAAAAAACACTAGCAATAGACCAAGAACAGAAGTAAACAGTACTCCACAACCTAAGCCACAACCAAAACCACAACCAAAACCACAACCAAAAGCAAATTTAGCAACAATTATCTCAAAAGGTATTAGAGTAGCAGGAAATATTACAGGTAGTGACTTTGTACAAGTTGAAGGAACACTTGATGGAGACATCACAGTTGATAATGTAACAATTGGAGCAAGTGGAGTTGTAAATGGCACAATAAAAGCTAAAAATGTGTCTATAGAGGGTCAACTACAAGGTGAAATCTATTGTAGTGATTTAGAGGTTAAAAAACAGGGTAAAGTATCACATAAAATTTATGCTACTCATCTACTAGTAAGTGGTACTATATCAGGTGATATTGTTACAGAAAAAACAGTAACAGTCGAAAGAGATGGTAATATCCAAGCTCAGAGAATTCAAAGTAAAAAGATTGTTATTAACGGTTTGGTAGATGGGAAAGTTAGTGCCGAAGATAGTATAGAAGTAGGTCATGATGGAAAAGTTAAAGCAGATAGACTAGAGAGTAGAAAAGTTGTAGTAAATGGTAAAATAGATGGTAAGATTACAGCCTCTGAACTATTAGAAGTTGGTAGAAATGGTTTTGTTCAAGGTGAAATCACTGTCAAAAATATTAAAACTGAAGAGGGTGGTCGAGTTATAGGAACTATGGTTACTTACGAAGAAACTAAAGCTCCTGCTATAGAGACACCTGCTATTTCAAATACACAATCTATAGATAAAGATGATAATATTATTGATACAGAACCAGCTTAATTAAAAGAGTATCTACATTTGTAGATACTTTTTAATTATTTTATAACTTCTATAGTCTCCTCTGCTTTTGAGACAGATATATTTTCACCACTCATTGCTTTCATAACCATTGAATTACTTTTCTTTTTCAACTGACCATCTCCTATATAAACAGGTACTGCCAATGCACGCATTTTAGCTCCACTAGCACTATCAATTTTGGCTAAAAGCCTAATATAATATAGACCATCTTTTGAACCTTTAACCCTCATATTAATGTCATACTCTTTTTGGTTTGGAGATATAGAAAAAGATATATTATCATATACCTCACCTATTGGCTCTAAATTTTTATCCACATCTATTTTTACTTCCATCTCTCCAGATTTTAATGAAGTTATTAATGATATATTTATATCTGCTATCTCATTTAATCCTACTCTGGTACTACTATAATTTATATCAACAGGAGCTCCTGGTTTATGATAACTTCCTATAGTTGTACCCTTTGCTACTTTAAACTCTTTTGCCATTGCTACTCCTCCTAAGCTTGTCATTAAAATAGAAGCTATTAATAGTTTTGTTGTTTTGTTCATTTTTTATCCTTTTTTTAATTTATTGTAATATCAAAACATGCTCTTGTTAAATTATTATAATCTGAAATATCTAATAGATAATCACCTGTTGTTAATCTATAAGTAGCTGTTTCTATACCATTAGCTTGTTTATCTGAAGTTCCAATATTTTCAAATACAGATGTTTTATATAGTGAGAAATCAGGGTCAGAATGACTACCATTATTCTGTTCATCTCTAATTGTATAGTCTTTAGTTTGAGGTATATTAAACCTAATATATCTATGATTATACAACTTATTGCCTTGTCCATATTGAGAGGTAGTACATATATTACTCATACTATAAGTGTATAGATTATTATCAATGGTACTACCATAAATATCTTGAATAGAACCTATATTTTCACTAGCCAATATAGCATCTATTTTATCTGTAACAGATGGATTTTGCTCTTTTAGATAAGTTATAAAAGAGAATATACTTGTAAATGCTGGTGTTGTTTTTTGAGAACTAACCAAAACATCATAAATAGGTTTAAATCCTAAAGATAGAGTATCAGCTCCATCATTATGACTATCATATAAATCATATAAAATTCTCTGAATAGAGGCTTCACTATACCAACCAGGATTGTCAGGTGCTTGATTTTCTATATCCATAAAAAAACCATTAGATTGTCTTATATCCATAGTATCATAGTATATTGGGTCATCAGTAACAATTGCTGACCAACCATTACCCCAACCCTCACCAAAAGCTACACGAATATCAAGATAATCTCCAGCACCGTGAGAGCCACCTATACTATCAGCCCTAGAAAATTGGTCTTCAAAATAGTGACCCCACTCATGGATAATAATATGATTATCATACTCATCTGTATCACCATTAGCATCACCTAAAATCCATAGTTGTTGATTTCCATCATAGTGGGATGTAATAATTTGTCCATCTCTAAGTTCAGCTTCACTTCCATTACCAGAAGCAACATTATTTTCAGACCAATTAACAATAAGAGCTGGAAAATTTACACGACTATCAGCACTTAATACCTTTTGCATTGCTTGATATATACTACCTAGTACTGCAAAAGGTGCAGCAGTTCGTTCACTATTATAACGAGAACCATTCCATCCACTCCCAGCATTTAAATTAACTCTTAGACTATTATCTGTTAAAGAGATAGAACTACTCTCCATAACATATTGAGAATTACTATTAGTATTATCCACCACTTTTAAATCCCAACCACCCATACCACTTTTTTGCATTTGTGCATAGACTTGAACTTTTAGGTCTATATTTGGTGGTAAATTATCTAAAGTATAATCACCATTATCATCAGTCGTTGTAGATGCAATAACTTGACCATTTAATCTAATTGCTTTTACAATAACTTGTTTACTAAGCTCTTTTGTAATATTATTGTAATCAAGTCCAATTCCATTACTATTTACATGTACTCTATCATAAGTAATTTTACCTATAATTTTAAGTGTTCTATCTGATGGGGTTGTATTAATTACATCATTATTTGTATCTGAATTAATTGTACTATTAGATGATGAACCATTATTTATTATAGTTGAGTTATAAATAGTCCCATTATTTGTACTGACTTCTCCACAACCAGAGATTATAAATGAAAAAAGTATT
>JANTFF010000117.1 GCA_024763575.1 Sulfurovum sp. | reverse complement strand
TGAATCTCTTGTATCATTTGATACTGTTTTTGTAGAATCATTTACATTATCAGAAACATCTTTTACTGAATCTCTTGTATCATTTGATACTGTTTTTACAGAATCAGTTGTATCATTAGAAACAGTTTTCACAGAGTCTCTACTATCATTTGATACAGTTTTGACTGAATCTGTAGCATCATGAGATACTGAAACAGCAGAATCTTTCATATCTTTTGAAGCAATAGTTGTACTATCTTTTAGGTCTTTTGTAGTGTTAGTAATAGAATCTTTAGTATCTTCTGCTACCTCAACAACTGAATCTCTACTATCTTTACTTGTTGAAACTTCAGCTGTTTTTAGGTCATCTGAAACTTTTACAGCACTATCTTTTGCATCACTACTTACATTTGTTACAGTTCTCTCAGCACTTTTACTTGTTTCAACTGCACCATCTTTCATAGATGCTACACTATCTCTTGCATCTTTACTCATACTAGTTGCTGCATCTTTCATATCTTTGAACATATCTCCAAAGCTAAAGTCTGCTTGTACTGTTGTAACTATTGCAGCTGCTGCTACACATGTTGTAATCATTTTTTTCATTGTCATCCTTTTATTGTTTAATAATCCAATCTTAGCAACAAATATTTGAAATATTACTTAAACAAGATAAAAATAAGTAATAACTTTGAATGATGTTTATCAATGGAACTTGGTAATTAAAGATAATTTGTTACAATGTTATTATAATAAAACATTTGAAAAGGATAAATGAAATGAAGAGATTACTGTTAATTGGAACAATTGCAACAACAATAAGTTACGCAGGAGGATATACACAAGCTGATAGAATTACTGATATGCAGAAAATGGCACAAGCTATGCAAGATATACAGAGTGGATTTTTCTATAACAATAATGATATAGTAAAAGATGGCGTAAAAACACTAAAAGAGACCATTATAAAGGTGCGTCCTATAGACTCTGAGGTAAATACCAAAGACATATATGAGAAGTGGATAAATAACTCTCTAAAGATGACAAATAAAATCCAAAAAAAGATTACTCAAAAAGCAACAGATATAGAAGATAGATTTAAATCAGGAGATGCAATTCAAGCACTTCAAGCTTATAGTAAAATTACTCAACAATGCATGAAATGTCATGTACAGATAAGAAAATGGTAGTCTTAAACAAGGAGAATTATGAAAAAAATATTAATTGTATCATTTTTACTCATTAGCTCTCTATTAGCTGAAGATATTACACTCACAGGTACAATAGTATCTGATGGGCAAAAGATGATAGGTAGTCGATATATGGGTTATGTCAAAAAAGTATTTGTCAAACTCGGAGATAAAGTCAAACGAGAAGATGAACTCTATGAGATGGAATCTGCTGAATTTGATATTATGAAATCACAAGCTGACTTAATGTTAGAACAAAGTAAAATTGTTGCAGAGTTTTGGCGAAAAAGATTAGAAAATATTAACAAAAAGAAAAATAAACTAAAAAAACGAAAAAAAATCCCAATGATGGATTTGGATGACCTAGAAGCACAAGCTGAAAATTTCAAAGGTATGTTGGACTCTGCACAGGTTATGGTAGAACAAGCATCTATAAAAGTTAAACAGATGGCAACTATTTTCAACTATTTGAAAATGAAAGCACCTTCAGATGGTGTTGTAGTTCAAAAAAATATCAAAGTTGGTGATATGATTATGCCAGGTATGATGACTATCATGTTAGTAGATACTGAAAATTTAGAAATTGCTGTATCTATTTCAGCAAGTATGATATCTAAAATCTATGTAGGAAAAAGAGTACCAATTGATATACCAGCAATAAAGTATAGAACTATTGGAAAAATCAAAGCAGTCATTCCTGATGCAAATCCTATGACTCACAAAATACAAATTCGTATAGAGTTTGACCATAGAAATAGAGATATTTTCCCTGGTATGTATGCGAAAGTATTAATTCACGATAAATAAGAGAGTTTAATTCTCTTATTTTATCTTTTTCAACCCCAAACTAATCCAAAAACCTAAACTCAAAAGCAAAATAGTCAATCCATAAATCAAACTATAACTATCCACAAACTTTAAAAGTACTCCACCTAATATTGGGAAAAATAGCCCAAAAGAGACTATATTGGTCTGTACAGCTGTATATATCGGTCGCTTATCTTCAGGTGCTATCTCTATAACCAAATTCATGCTACTATTGCTAAATCCATCAAGTCCAATACCCAAAAATAGAAAAATAAGAGCATAACTATAAATATTATCAGCAAACAGAGCTACGACAAAAGCCATTATCATAAATACAAAAGCCAAAGATAACATCTTCTCATAATCCCAAATTCTTCTCCATAAAAGACTACTACCCAAAATACTTCCAACCATCTGAATAGTTATAAACCCACCTAACATCCATCCTGTTAACTCAAATGAACTATTAGCTTTCAAAATTACAAAAGGCATAGATATAAGGTAACTAAAACTCAAAAATATAGCCAAAATCTGCTGTTGGAGTCGTTTATCTTGTTTAAATAGTTTTATAGCATTTTTGATAAAACTTTTGAAATCTTTCTCTTTCGCAGATATATTCTCTTTTGATGGTTCATCTATAGTTACAAATGTACCAAATCCAATAATCATAAATAGACTACTCACCATAAAAAGATAAGCATAACTTTGAGGTGCTTGAAAACTATTTAATACATATCCAGCCACACCACCACTAATAATAGAAGCAATAGCCCCTGCAATCTGACGATTTGCCATAGTTTTACCACGATATTTTTTGGAAAATATCTTAGCTTGTAACTCTTTAAAATATATTGCTCCAAATCCTGCTGTAAAGGAGAAGAAAAAAAGTCCCAACCCAATAAAAAATAGTGTCAAAGGCTTATTGCTATCACCAATAAAATAGATACTAGCCCCAATAGTAAACCAACTCAAAAAGCGAAAGAGAAAGACTTTACCAAGATATGGTAATACCCTCTTATAAGCTTGTGCATGAAATGCTGCATAGAGTTGAATAGTAATTGCTCCACCACGAAGTAGTGAGGTAAAAATACCAACCATTACTACACTATCGCTAAAATGATGAATAATGAGAGGTAAAATAGTTGATGGTTCAGCTATAGTAATAGCTAAAGCTAAAAAAAAAGCGTGAGCTACATTTTTATAATTGTTTTTTGGGTTATCTATTTGATACATATATATCTTTTACACTTTGGGCAATAAGGTGTATAGCCATACCATAAGATGTTGAATTGTTATATTTAGTCAAAACTCTAAAATTACTTCCACCTAGCCAAATATCATCATGGTCTATATTTTTATTTTTCAAAAGATATGCTCTCTTTTCACCAAAAGGCTCTATAGGTCTAATCCCTTTTTTCTTTAGGTAAGTTAGAGAGTATCTCTTTTTGTGACTAGTTCTTAGTTTTTTGAACCTTTTACCATTGAAATTACTCTTGACTGCTACAACTTTGCCTTTTTGCCAACCTTTTGAGTGCATAAATTTAGCAATAACTCCTATACAATCCTCCAAATCCCAAGGGTCTCTAACTCCATCACCATTATAATCCATAGCAAATCTTCTTTGGATAGATGGCACTTGTTGAACTGCACCCATGGCTCCTGCAAACGAACCATATTGGGTATAAATATCTCTATTCTCCTCTCTCATAAGCAAAAAAAGATTTTTAAATTCAGATTTGAAAAACTTCTTCATTCGATTTTTGTGAAAAGCCAAAGTAGCCAAAGCATCCAAAATTCTATAATCTCCTGTATATGTACCATATTTGCTCTCTACACCCATAAAGCCCACAATATAGTCCATATCTACACCATACTCCTGTTCTGCTCTTAGTAAAGTAGGATAGTAGTTTTGTTTGAACTCTTTTGCTTTTTGTAGAGTCTCTGGATCTAGTACATGAGCTTTGTATCTCTCCCAACTTCCATTGGTTGAGCCTACTTTATATTTGCCTGTATATCTACTTAGCGTTTCTCTGTCATACATAGCATTTTGTATCACTTCAGTTATATAGTTTCTATCAAAATGATACTTT
>JANTFF010000116.1 GCA_024763575.1 Sulfurovum sp. | reverse complement strand
GAAGCCCCATCATCAATATATTAGATAGGAAGAACTCGGATATTACTATCAAGTTTCTCTTGTAATATATTTTCAATAGCAAATAGAGTTCCTGTTGCAGAACTAGCACATCCACTACATGCACCAAGATAACGAATATATATATCAATATGGCTACCATTTTCTTTGATGTCTAGTATCTCCATATCTCCACCATCCATTATAAGCATTTGACGAATATTCTCATCAATTACTCTATCTACAGCTTTAAGTTTTTGGACTACTGTCATTTGAGCAAAATCAACAGGTCCACCAGTTGTTATATTGTCTGCTGTTTTACTCATTTTCTCTTTTTCATACTCTTCAAGTAAATCAACTAGATAAATATCTTTTTCTTCATGTCCCCCAGGTCTAATACATGATTTACAAAATGCTCCAGCTTTGGTATAATCTGTAATCTCTTCAATAGTTGTAAGGTCATTTAGACGGATTACCTCTTTTAGAGTAGAAAGAGATACTCTAGCACATTCACACACTATTATCTCTTGCTCAAAACTCTCCATATCAACACCTTTATACTGTGCTGCTGCTTTTTTGATTACATCATAAGCCATAACAGAACAGTTTTTAGAGATAACACCATTTTGAATATAATTATGCTCATCATGGTCAACTTCTAATGTATAAACCGTAGCCATATCATTATCATCAATTTCTATTTTATAAGAGTTTCTATCTATTGTTCCCCAATCTCTAGGAGTAAGTTCATGAACACCATCCATATCTCTATAAGAAGATACAATATATCCATTATGGGCCCAATTTATAAATCTATTTTCATCAAAGTTTAAATCATCAATAACAAAACAATCAAATCCTATATTTTTAAAATCTTCAACTCTCTCTTTTTTATAGCTATCAAAATCTCTAAAAGGTAGCTTACTTGTAGTTACTTCAATTACTTTATTCTCATCTTCAAAAATAAAATCTGGATTCATAGATTTTGTTTTGTCCTGATTAAATCTCCAAAAAGTTCCATCACCTACAAATCGAATAGGAAGGTCTCTACTATTGAAATACTCTTCATATTTTGTCTCTATACTATTTTTGCCACCTTTAGTTGTTCCTCTAGGTTTATTTAAACTAGCATATTGTTCTGCAAATTTTTGAGTTTTAAAATGAGTAGCCTCTTTTAATTTCTCTGCTGTTTTTCTAGCAGTCTCTTTATTAAACATTCTATTATTATAAGTTTGAGAGTAACTTCTAATTTCACTTTCATGAATATGAGATACAATATCTTCATTTTTTAAATCTTGTACTTCAACCCATTTACCACTATTATCTAAAAGTTTATGGTCTTTTGTAAAAATAAAAAATCCAGGATTACCATCTGATACTGTTTTGAGATAAACTCTTACTAGATAATCTTTTGGAACTTTATAAGATATAACTCTTTTTACTTTTGCATTTTCTAAGCCTTGTTTGGTATATACTGCAACCTCATCACCCTCTCTTATCTCTCCAATTGGAACTTTACCTTTTGGTGTAAGAACAGGCATAAAATATGGTGAACAGTGCATCTTTTGTGGTGGAACAGCAGGAGTATCAGGATTATCACGCATAGCGTGTTCTACATCGATATTTGTAATTTTCACTGCTTCATCAACTGTTTTACCTTTACACAGTTCAGCCATTGTATCTGATGATGCAATGGCAGTACCACAACCAAAACTTTTAAATTTTGATTCTAAAATCACATCAGTTTTTGGGTCAACTGCCCAATATAATCTAACTGCATCTCCACAACTCTCTGCTCCAAAGTCTGCAACAATTAGTTTTGCACCCATTGCATCAGCTTGTTCTTGTGTAATCTCACCCATATTTTGAGGATTATTCATCAAATCTGTTACTTTTTGGCTATACTCATCCCAGATGGTACCACCTATTAAACTATCCATTCCCATACTATTTTCCTTTATTATAATTTACTATCATGACCCTCTGGGGCATATGCATAAGAGCTTGAAATTTCTCTAAGTCTCTTAACAGCATCTTTTACAATTACAAGAGTATAATCAAGCTCTTCTTGTGTTGTATATCTACTTAATGAGAAACGAATTGCTGTATGAGCCAAATCAGCATCAGCTCCAATTGCTTCCATTACAGGATTTGACTCCAAATCTTCACTTGCACATGCACTACCTGTACTTGCACCAATTCCTGCACAGTTCAAATCCCAAAGCATAGATTCACCTTCTATTCCTCTAAATGAGATTAGAATAGTATTTGGTGTTCTTTTTTCTCTTGGAGTTACTACAAATGTATCTTCAATTTTAAGTAACTCATCTTCAAAAGCATCTCTCATCTCTTTAATATCAGTCATCTCGTAATCAAGTGCATCAACAGCTTGTTCCATAGCTTTACCCATACCAACAATACCTGCAACATTTAGTGTACCAGAACGGTATCCACCCATTTGAGAACCACCATGAAGTAGAGGGAGGAGTTCTCTACCTTTTTTGATATATAGAGCTCCTACACCTTTTGGTCCATGAAACTTATGAGCTGAAAATGTTAGATAATCAACATTAAAACTTTGAACATCTACAGGTATCTTACCAATAGCTTGAACAGCATCTGTGTGAAAGAGTACATTATTCTCTTTACAAATCTCACCAATCTCTTGAACTGGGAAAATTCCACCAGTCTCATTATTTGCCATCATAACAGATACTAAAGCAGTTTTATCTGTAATATTATCTCTAACTGTTTGTGCATCTATTAATCCTTCATGATTAATAGGTAAATAGGTTACACGACAACCTTGAGATTCAATAAATTTTGCAGTTGCAATAACTGAAGGATGTTCTACTTCACTTATTATAATATGGTTTTTTCTACCAGTTAAAATATATTGAAAATATATACTTTTGAGTACCCAGTTATTACTCTCTGTAGCACATGAAGTAACTACTACACTATCCTCTTTTGGTGCATGAATACCTGCATATATCTTCTCCATTGCCTGTTTGAGAGGCTGATGTGTTTCACTTGCAAAAGCATGAAGTGAGTTTGGATTACCATATTTTTGAACAAAGAAAGGTTCCATCTCTGCAAAAACTTGTGGGTCAACAATAGTTGTTGCATTATTATCTAAATAAACACGCATTTTTTTCCTTTAATTTTAAATCGGACAAACTTAGTCCTAATTAACTTTCCCCATAGTACACCACTAAACCTTAAAGTTCAATAATGTTTTAAAAAATCTTGTGATTATATTGCTTTTGTGTTTAATCTTCTATAAAGTTATGCTAATATTTCAAAATTTTATATAGCAAAGAGAAAATATTATGGATAACAAAGAGTTTGAACAGACTATCACAAAAGTACTAGAGCATATAGGTGAAGATCCAACAAGAGAAGGGTTAATCAAAACCCCAAGCCGTGTAGCAAAAGCACTACAATTTCTAACAGAGGGTTACCATCAAGACCCAAAAGAGATACTAAATCAAGCACTATTTACAAGTAGTAATGATGAAATGGTAGTAGTAAGAGATATAGAATTTTATTCTATGTGCGAACATCATATGTTACCTATTATAGGTAGAGCGCATGTAGCATATATCCCTGATGGTAAAGTAGTAGGACTCTCCAAAATCCCGAGAATTGTAAATGTTTTTGCAAGACGACTACAAATCCAAGAACAGATGACTGAACAGATAGCAGATGCTATTAGCCAAACTATTAAACCAAAAGGAGTGGCAGTCGTAGTTCATGCACGACATATGTGTATGGAGATGAGAGGAGTACAAAAGATTAACTCCACTACAGTTAGTTCAGCTCTTAGAGGGCTATTTAAAAGCGACCAAAGAACTAGAACTGAGTTTTATAACATCATTAATACTCCTGCTCCTTCTAATTTTTAAGTAATAACATATATCCATTCATATTGGATATATTATTATCTTCTGATATACTAATAGAGTTCAATAAAATTTGAGCTTTGATTTTACTATCTTTATAATTATATATCATCTTATTAGTATCTTTTAATAATTCATTTAAATTTATATTACTAATAGTACTATTATTTTCTATAATATAGATAT
>JANTFF010000115.1 GCA_024763575.1 Sulfurovum sp. | reverse complement strand
CCTGATTTTTTATCAAATTTAAATCCATCAATTTTAATCTCTTTGATTTTAAAAGATTTACGATTGACTTTTAGCAAAGAGCCACCCTCTACTGCAAAAATTACTTTATCATCTTCACACACTACACCCTCTAAATCATATTTCCCTAGTTTATGACGAGATATTATCTCCCCTTTGGGTGTTATCTCATATATACTACCTTCATCATTGGCTACCATAAGTGTATCTGTATTTTGACAATATGATATACCTGATGCTTCAGCTATAGATACTATTTTATGCTGTTCACTGCTACATGCTGACATTGTTAGCATTATACTAGCTATTATTATTGGTTTCATTTTAAACCTCTCTCTAACTCTTCAACAATCTCTTTTTGTAATACATCTCTATCCAAACTATCTATATTAAGAACATGAATAAACAAATCATCATTTCGTAACTCTACTGTAATTGTCCCAGGGGTTAGTGTTATTGCATTTGCCAAGATAAGTTTATCATGTTCACTTTGTAGAGAGGTTTTGAGCTTGACTACTCCTGTATTGATAGGTAGTTTTGGGTTTAGTACTATTTTGGCTACTGCAATATTGGATTGGATTAAATTTTTTAAAAATATTGGTATAAATTTAATATATTTTATAATCAACTCTTTTAGATTAATCTCCATATTTGGAGTAAAAAAACGAGCAATAACAAAAGCTACAACTGCTCCTACAATTAGCTCTTGAATATCTAATGAATTAGTAAGCCCAATCCAAACTAAAAATAGAAGTATAAATTTTCCTAACATTATTTATCCTTTGGCATATATAAAAAGTTATTGCTATTATCATTAGCCCATATACAATCCTCTTCTAGTTTAAGCGAACTAGGAGGACAAACATCTGTACATAAACTACACCAACAACATCGTCCATAATCAATTCGAGGGATACACCCACTACTGTTTTTGGGATTTTTATCCTCTTCTATAGGTATCATATCTATAGCCTCATTCATACATACATCTTGACAATTTGCACACCCTATACAATCAGTTAGTGTATTGGTATGAAACCCTCTATACCCTTTGGGTATCTCTTTTTTGACACTTGGATAACATATAGTATTAGGGTGTTCAAACAGTTTAGTTATAGCATTAAATGGGCTTATTGTGCCTTTTATATCTAGTTTTGTATTCATATTTATCTCTCCATTTCAGGTGGGCATATACCAAGTGAATTCATAATCATAGCCACATTGGATAACTCTTCATCTATTAATAGTTTCTCCAAAAGTGTAAAACCATGTATAAGAGAAGGTCCTTTTACCTGCATTCTGCGTATTTTTTCTGTGCCATCTCCTGCCATATAATATGCAAACTCACCTCTAGCTGACTCAGTAGCTACAAAGGTATCATCTTTTTTGAGTTTAAATTTTCTATGTTTTGGGATTTTTTGCATAATCAAACCATCTTCTGGCATCTGCTTTATAACTTGTCTCAATATTTTGATACTCTCTCGTATCTCACCTCTTCTTACCATAGCCCTAGCATAAACATCACCACCTTCAAAGGTTGGTATTTCAAAATCAAGTTGGTCATAAACTAGATATGGGTTATCTTTCCTCACATCTCGTTTTATCCCACAGCCTCTCAATACTTGACCTACATATCCATTTTTCAAGGCTTCATTGGCATCTACGACACCTATACCTATAGCTCTTTTTTTAAATGAGCTATTATCAAAAAAGACATTATCATATAGAGGTAATCGACTCTCCAAATAGTCTAGTAGTTGAGATAATCTATCCAAAAATCCATTGGGTAACTCTCTCCTAACTCCTCCAGGGTAGATATACATATGATAAACTCTCCCACCTGTCAACTCTTCAAACAAATCAAGTATCAAATCTCTATCATGCACACTCCATTGTCCAATAGTTCCAAGCCCAATAGAGCCACTCTGACCCCCCATCCACAAAAACAAAGCTCCAAGTCGTGCCATCTCCAAAACCATTACACGGATATATTTAGCCCTTTGGCTTATCTCTATATCAGCCAAATTCTCCACAGCCCTTGCGAAATTTTCTTCATTTGGGTCAGGTTCAGGCACACATATTCTACACACAATAGTAAAAGCTTGTATAATAGTTCTTCTCTCTATAAGCTTTTCAAATCCTCTATGTAGATAACCTACATGAGTTCTAGCCCCTTTAATAGTCTCACCCAATAAATCAAGTTCTACACTCATATTACCTGTAATTCCAGGGTGTTGAGGTCCATGAAAAATTTTGATTAGTTCATTATTTGTTTGCATTTTTTAACCTTTTGGCTTCTGCTCTTCTTCTTTTTATCTCTACTTTGACATCTCTATTGTCTTCTCTACCTTTTCTAAAATCAAAATGTTCATTGACATAAGCTAAAGTATCAAACTCTCGTCTCATAGGTGGTATCTCTTTCCAATTCTCCAATGCAAAATCATATAGAGTAGGGTTACCAATAAACTCTATCCCATACATCTCATGTAAATCTCTCTCCATTACTTCAGCTTGAGGAAAAAAGTTTAACAGAGTTGGAAGTTTACTCTCTTCTCGTGGAATTTCCAACTCAATCATTAGATTTTTATCTCTCTCTTTGGTTGTTAGAATATAATTGAGTTTAAATATCTCATCTTCTATCCAATCAGCACATGCTATTTGAGATAGTGTAATAAAATTACTACTAGAGCTAATAAAGCTTAGAGTTTTTAGAAACTCCTCTTTTTTTATTATTAGTTTAAATAATCTACTCTCTTTTTGTTCTATATTATATTGTTGTTTTAGGCTCTCTATCATCTATTCATTCCTTCAAAATTAGCCTCATAACTAGGCTCTATATTATCCCCAAAAATCTTTTTTTGATTAGCTTTATAAAACTCATTATTTTCTCTATATTTAATATATCCAGCCTCTTTTTTAGCATTTTTGATATTATCTTGAAGTTTTACAAACCCCTCAATCAAAGCCTCAGGGCGTGGCATACAGCCATTGACAAACATATCTACAGGTATATAATCTTCTAACCGTTTGATAGTATTATAACTATCCCAATACATACCCCCATTGATAGTACAACTACCCAAAGCTATTATAAATTTAGGTTCATTCATCTGTTCATAACTTCTTATAACTCTTTTGAGAGTTTTATAAGAGCAATACCCAGAGACTATCAAAATATCTGCTTGTCTAGGTGTAGCGACCCCTACAACTCCGAGCCGTTCTATATCATATCTACTTGTAAAAGTTGGAGGCATCTCTATAGCTCCACACCCTGTTCCATAAGCCAATACAAACATACTCTTTGAGCGAAACCAATCAACGGCTTTTTGTATTACGCTTTGTGTACTTTTTATTGCGTGTTCTTCATTGTTTAAGACTTTTTGGTAGTCTATAAATCCTTCTTGCATTTTTTATTCCTTTATTTTTATTGACAAAAAATATATTATAAGTAGTCGGAAGAAATAAAATGAGTAAAAATCAATATAATACATTTATTATAATTAATCTCTATTTCTTTGATTTAATACAGCTTTTGCAAATCTATGTGTTTCATGTTTATCTCCAAATCTAGTTAATATCCATTCTAAATAGTCTGTTGGTACATCAATCCATTTTTTACCTTTATATTTTCCTATATTTATAGTTGTATTTTCAATATCAAGTGGTATATATTTTCTTCTTTTTATCTCTTTGTATGCAAAGTTATTTTCGTTTTCATTATAAATCCACTTTAAATAATTTAATGGAACATTACACCACTTATCCCCCTTATATATACCAAAATCAACTATTTGATTTGCAATATAATCTTCTTCATCCGTTACAGAATACTTAACAATAATTACATCTATTTCTAGTAATTCAAATATTTGAAGAATGTGCTTTTTATTAAGTTTCCTTTTTATACCAAATCGTTCTAAATCATATCGAAAATATCCATTTCGTTTTAAAGCAAACTCTTCAAGTTTTTTTATTGTTTGAATATTTAAATCGCTAAAGTTTTTAATTAAAAAATCTACTCCATCTATATTTTCTTCGATTTCTAATTTAACTTTTTTCATTATTTCTCTTTCTT
>JANTFF010000114.1 GCA_024763575.1 Sulfurovum sp. | reverse complement strand
TCTAAATTAGAATTAAACTCAAAAGCCTTTCGTGTTCAGACTCATTGGAGTTTGCTAGTTAGGAAGCCTCTAGCTCTTTAGCTAGAGGTAGTTCACTCTAATCACAATACCGTTTAACTAAATCCCCATACCTATCAATTCGTCTATCTCGCAGAAATGGCCATATATTACGAACCTCTTTAGTTCGTTGTTTATCTATAGTGGCATATAGTATAATCTCCTCTTGATGGTTGGCATGAGCTATTAGTTCACCTTGTGGGTCACATACAAAGCTATTACCCCAAAATCGTATCCCATCAAGTACTTCTGAACTGTCTTTTTCAAACCCTACACGGTTACATGATACTACAGGTACACCATTTGCTATAGCATGAGAACGCTGAATAGTTATCCAACTATCTAATTGTCTGTTTTTCTCCTCTACACTATCCTCATCAAACCATCCAATTGCTGTAGGATATATCAATATCTCTGCTCCCTTTAGAGTCATAAGCCTCGCACCTTCAGGATACCATTGATCCCAACATATTAGAACACCCAATCTTCCAATAGATGTATCAATTGGTTCAAATCCTAAATCACCCTCAGTAAAATAGAATTTCTCATAAAATGCTGGGTCATCAGGGATGTGCATTTTCCTATATTTTCCTGCTACACTACCATCTCTATCAAATACCACTGCTGTATTGTGATATAGTCCTGCTGTTCTCTCTTCAAATAGAGATGTAACTAATACTATATTATATTTTTTGGCTATAGATGACCAAAATTTAATATCATCTTGCCAACTAGAAGCATATTCAAAAAATTTAGTATCTTCACTTTGACAAAAATATTCTGTCTGATGAAGCTCTTGGAGTACAATTAGTTCTGCTCCATTTTTAGATGCTTTTTGGATATATCCAACTGTTTTGTCTATAGTCGCTTGTTTTATTTTATAAGATTTTTGTTGTATTAATGCTATTTTCATATTCTATAACCACCAAATTCTAAATTTTCTCTTTTTTATTTTGCCATTTTTGAGTCCATTATAAGCTTTTTTGATAACAGATTTATCAATAGCTACGAAGCTATTATTATCATATATATTAATCTTACCAATATCTTTGGCATCTAATCCTATATCTTTACATAGAGTACCTAGTATATCTCCTGCTCTTAGCTTTTTCTTTTTACCTCCATCTATACATATCGTGCTATATTTTCCTTGTAGTAGGAAGTTTTTATCGGGTCTTAGTTGGTCTGTCTCTTCTACTACTAGAGATGGTCTTATATCTTTTAGCTTTCCCATGGCATAATCATCACAAATTGTAATAGCTAAACCTTTGGCATCTGCTCTACCTGTTCTACCTATACGATGAGTGTAGTCTTGGGCTTTGGTTGGTATATCATAATTGATAACTATATCAATCCCTTCTATATCCAACCCTCTACTAGCTAAATCAGTTGCTACTAAAATAGGTAGTGTACCATTTGCAAACTGTAACAACATCTCTTGTCGTTCATACTGTTCTAGGTCACCATTTAGAGTTGCTACATCAAAGCCTTTGTTATGAAGTGTTTCTGATAGTTCTGTAGTTTTGATTTTAGTTGCACAAAATATTAGGGCAAGATTAGGTTGGAATGATTGTAATATCTGTATGAGAGTTTTGTCTTTATTATCTGATTTAAATCCTCTCTCTTCTATATCAATATGTTTATCTGTATCTTCTATTTCCATCTTGATAGGATTATCTAGTATTATAGAAGTTAATTTATTGATATTATCAGGGTAGGTTGCTGAAAATAGTAAGTTTTGTCTCTTTTTTGGTAAATTGGATACAATTTTGATAATATCATCACCAAATCCCATATCCAACATTCTATCAGCTTCATCTAGTATAAGTGTTTGAATATGAGATAGCCCTATAGTCTCTCGTGAGAAATGGTCAAGAAGTCGCCCAGGAGTTCCTACTAGTATATCAGCACCTTTTTCTAGTGAAGTAACTTGATTTGTAAGAGAAGTCCCACCATATAGTGTTACTACTTTGGTATCAGGTTTATATCGTGCTATATTTTTAATCTCTCCTGCTATCTGTTCACATAGTTCTCTTGTTGGTGCTATAATTAGAGATTGTGGGTATCTCTGTTTTGGTTTGATTTTTAAAATAAGTGGCAATGCAAATGCAACTGTCTTACCTGAACCTGTTTTAGCTCTAGCTATAATATCTTTGCCCTTTATAATATGAGGAATAGACTCTTTTTGTATTGGTGTCATCTGTTCAAAACCTAACTTTGATAGGTTTTCTAGTAGTTCTTTTGGGAGGTTTAGTTCTTTAAAATAATTCATTTGAAATTATAGCTTAATAATATTTAAGCTAATTTCTATTTGATTTATTATATCTTAATTTAATCATCTGTATAATAATTAAAAAAAAGATTAAATATGAGATACCTACCCCCAGAGTGGCATAAACAAAGAGCGATACTTATGGCATTCCCTCACCAAAATACAGATTGGGCAGATAATTTAAAATCTGCACTTACTCCATTTATTCGTATAGCCCAAGCTATAGCTTATAAAGAGGCTGTATATATAATCTGTGATAACAAAGATACCATATCAGATATGTTCTGTTCTACTACCAATATGAGCTTTATAGAGATACCTACTAATGATACTTGGACTCGTGATTATGGATATATATCTATTATAGAAGATGATGAGGTAAAATTATTGGATTTTAAATTTGATGGTTGGGGTGGTAAATTTGAAGCTTCTTTGGATAATGCTTTAAATCAAACTCTGCATAAAAAAGGTTATTTGGGAATTACTCCATTGGAATCTATAGATTTTGTACTAGAGGGAGGTTCTATTGAATCTGATGGAGAGGGAACAATACTCACTACAACTAATTGTTTATGCAACCCTAATCGTAATGGTGGATTGAGCAAAATTGAAGTAGAACAGAGATTACAAGAGTATTTAGGAGCTAAAAGGATTTTATGGTTAGATTATGGTTATCTAGTAGGAGATGATACTGATAGTCATATAGATACTTTGGCTAGATTTGTCTCTATAGATACTATTGTTTATGTAGAGTGTTTGGATAAAGATGATATTCACTATAGTGAATTACAAAAAATGGAAAATCAACTTAAAACATTTAAAACTACAGAAAATAGACCTTATAAACTAGTACCTCTACCTATGCCAACAGCAAAATTTAATAAAGATAACAACCGTTTACCTGCTACTTATGCAAACTTTTTAATTACTAATGGGGCTTTGATATATCCAACTTATAGTGTTGCTGAAGATAAGATAGTTCACAATATATTCAAAGAGTTATTTCCAACAAAAGAGATAATTCCTATAGAGTGTAGCCGATTGATAGAACAAGGAGGGAGTCTGCACTGCTCTACAATGCAGATTTTATAATCTAAATTATTTTATTTGGTTTTAAATTGTTATTTTTAGCCACCAAAATTTTGTGTCCAATATATGCCATATGTACTATTAGGGTTTGTAACTATTGCAATACCCACCTCTTTGTAACGAGGATTCATTATATTTGCACAGTGGTCAGGACTATTTAACCATGCTTTCATAACTTCATCTACGCTACTTTGACCACCTGCTATATTTTCACCTACTATTGTATAGTTGACATAACCTTTTGACTCTATTCTCTCATAAAATAGACTCTCTCTACCTTTATTATAGCCTGTAATATCATATTCTGTACCAGACCCATTATGTGAAAAAGTATTACTTTGTGCTAAATCATTACTATGTTCATATGCTGAATTGTATAATTTACCATTTAAACTTAAAGGTTTACTAGGTTCAACTAATCCTAAACCATCATGACAATCTCTAGCTTGACTTCTAGCTTGGTTTATTGCTTTTAATATCTCTGTTTGTAAAGGTTTTTCAGAGTTATCAATACTTTTATTATAAGTTTTTGATGGAGATTGTTCTCCACATCCAACAAAAAGAAACACCATAGAAATCATAAGTAACATAGTTTTTAACATAATAAATCCTTTTCTGTTTTTAACAGTATAACAATATTAAACTTTATTGTTAATTAATTATTTTATGTTTTTTATTATTTGTTTATATGTAATAACTTCTATCTTATCTAATATTAT
>JANTFF010000113.1 GCA_024763575.1 Sulfurovum sp. | reverse complement strand
GTAGTCAATTATAAAAATTTAAATATAAAAGAGTTAAACAGAGTGACAAAAAATATTATGAATAACCCTTTTAAAATTGTAAAACTAAAAGTAGATAAAGTATTAAAAGGAAGCTATTCTATGGAGTTAATATGCAAATGGTAAAAAAAATTATTGGTGGATTTTTTCTACTTCTTATATTTTTGGTAATATTTGCACCAAAACAGCAGATATATTATCTATTGGAAAAAGAGTTAGCCAAAAATGATATTGTTATAAGCAATGAAAAGTTTAGTGATAATCTATTGGGATTAAGTATCAGTGATGCAGATATATATGTCAAAGGTATAAAAATGGCTCATATAAAATCAGTTGATTTAGATATATTTTTATTGTATAATAAATTGACTATAGACTCTGTTCATACTGATAAAGGCATTCAAAATATAGTACCTAAATCTATAGATAAACTGAGTGCTACATTTAGTATTATCAAACCTTATAAAGTTGCTATAGATGGAGTTGGCTCATTTGGTGAAGTCAAAGGTGGATTTTATCTCAATATGAATAAAATATTTTTGAGACTTCCAAAAACTAAAGATATTTCTACATTTAGAAAATTTTTACAAAAAGATAAAGAGGGGTTATATTATGAAAAATTTTTCGGAAAATAAGATATTTACAACCTTTCTATATCTATTGAGTATAGTTGTTATTGCTAAATTAGTCTGGTTTATTATAAATTTGATGTTTTTACCAAAAGAGGGTAAGGAACATATAGAAACTATAAGAGCTAAACCACTCTATTATCGTACTAAATTAGCAAATCAATCAAAAAAGATAGAAGCCCCTAAAAAAGTAGTTAAAAAAGCACCAACTATTGGTACAATGAAAGGGATAAAACTTTTAGCTATTTATAACTCAAAAGAGGTGTTGGTTGTAACCGTTAAGAAGATGTCTAAAACAAAAGTTTTATCCAAAGGTGAAGATATAGATGGGTTTAAATTAAGTTCTGGTGGTAGTGACTATGCTATATTTAAAAAAGGTGGAAAAGAGTTTAAACTATCTTTGGATAAAGGAAAGACTAAAATAACAAGCTCTATTACATCTGTTACTCCTAAAAGAGATAAACCAAAAGAGAAGACAAAAGATGATATTGTAGATAGTGAAGATGGAACAGAAAAGATTGTCTCAAAAGGACTCCTAAGCTCATATACTAAAGATATTGACAAAGTTTGGAAAGATATTGGTATAGGTGAACATAAAGTCAATGGTGTATTGGATGGATTTAAAGTGAACTTTGTTAAAAAAGGTAGTGATTTTGAAAAATTAGGTCTAAGACGAGGCGATATACTCAAATCGGTAAATGGTCAAGAGTTAAATAGTTATAATGCTGCTTTTTCTTTCTACAAAGAGATGAATAGTATAGAGAATTTAACCTTAAGTATAAAAAGAAATAATCAAGATATGGAGTTAGAATATGAGATTAAGTAAAACACTAATAGTGTTACTTCTTGCATTGAGTTTTTTTGGTCATGCAGAAAAAGTTAATGTAAACTTTAAAAATTTAAGTATTAGCGATTTTATTAAAATGGTTGGTAAAATAACTGGTAAAAACATTTTAATTGATAGTGAAATCAAAGGTAAAATCAATTTTGTTTCCAATAAACCAATAGAAAAAAGTGAGCTTATTCCACTTGCTACTACTATTTTGGAAACAAAAAAGATGACATTAGTCAACAAAGGTAGCTATTATCAAGTTGTAAAAAGTAATGAAGCTGCAGGAGCAGGTCTTCCTGTTAAAAATCATATTACTCCTAGAGGTGGTACAATGGAGACGGTTGTATTTCAACTAAGTAATATAAACGCAGCAGTAATTAGAACAAAAATCAAACCTCTACTAAATAAAAGTGCAAAAGTAGTATCTTTTAAAAAAAATAACCTATTAGCAATAACAGCATATCCCCATACTCTAAAATCTATCAAAAAACTTATAGATAAAATAGAAAAAGGAGAAAATAAACAGAGTCGTATAATAACATTACAAAATGCCTATGTCAAAACTGTTTTTCTAAATATACAAAGTATGGCAAAAGTACTTTTTCCTCAAGATATTATAAGTGAAAAAGTATCTGTAATGAAAGATGAAAGTAGTAACTCTATTATCTTAGTAGGTAAGAGTAAAAATATCAATAAGTTAATCCCATATATTACACGGCTTGATGTTGATGGTGAAGAGAAAGATGTACAAAAAATGTATGTAATACCTCTACAAAACTCTAATGTTGAGGATATGGAAAAAATATTAGCTAAGCTACTTCCACAAATGACAGGGAACTTATCCACAGGTGGCTCTATACATGCGATTAGTAGGAAAAAAGGATTACCACCAAAAGTAAATAATAGTCGTTCACCATTGCCAAAACAGAACCAAAAAGTCAAAAAAGCTGTTATTGCTAGTGATTTAGAGAGAAATGCACTTATTGTATTGGCAAACTCTGCCCAAATTCAAAATATTAGAGATACTATAAATGCCTTGGATGTGGAGAAATCACAAGTATATATCAAAGCTAAAATTGTAGAGGTTAATACAAATTTAGCTGAAAATATAGGTGTTAAATATGGATTTAATGGTGGTGCTATTACATCTAAGGGAGTTTTTTCTCTAATGGCAAGTTCAGGTGCTGCACCTTTGGCAATTTCTAGTGAACTTATGGGTTTTCTAAACCAAGGTGGGACAAAAACAATATATAATGATGCAGGTAATCCAATAGGAACAGAGACTAGTAGTAATTTCCAATTTGAACAAGGTATTAAACAGGTATTCTCTACAGGTGTTCAATTAGATTTACTTAAACAAAATGGTGCAGCACAAGTGTTATCTGAACCATCAGTTTTATGTACTAACAATAAAGAATCAACTATTTATGTAGGTCAAACACAATCCATTATTACACAATCTCAACAAAGCACTCAAGGTTCATCTAATGTACTTAATAATTATAGTAGAGAAGATATTGGTATAACTCTCAAAGTAAAACCAAGACTCTCTAGTAATAATAAAGTAACACTAGAGGTAGAGACAACTATAGAAGATGTTCTACCAGGTTCAGGTGCTGCTGCTGATAGACCTACTACTACTAAGCGTTCAGTTAATACCAATGCTATAATTAATCATGGTCAAACTATTATCTTGGGTGGACTTATCAAAAAATCAACTGGAAAAAGTTCAACCAAAATTCCTATATTAGGAGATATACCAATATTGGGTCGTCTATTTACTTCACAAGGTGAAGCAACTAGTAAAATTAATGTAGTTATATATTTGACACCTTATATTGTAAAAAGAAGTACAGATTTAGCAACCTTAAGAAAAAATTTAGATGAACTAGACTCTATACAAGAGAAATTTAATCGTATTGTGCTTAATAAATTGGAAAAAAGAAGAATAGGTATAAAAGAGGATAAAAGACATATTACATTTAATTCTGTATCTAGTGATAATAATACTTTTCTAAGAGAAGTACCATCTAAAGATGAAGAGGTATCATCTTCACAAATTGTTCCAGAGACTACATCTTATCAAGAACCTATGATAGAGAGTGAGCCAATAAGTCAAATAGAAGATACAGGAGATACGCAAGAGGTTAGAAGTGAATCTATACTAGATACAATTAATCAAAAAAATAGAGATATTAATCTCAATCAGATTAATACAGGAATTGAGTATGATGAGGGAACTTCATTTATTGATGACTCTTCTGCTCGGTAAGGAGATAGATATATGAGAATTCCTTTTATTGAAAATATAGATTTAGAGCCAATTTGGAGTGAAGAGATAAATAACTCATTGGCTATGAAACACAATTTACTTTTTGCTTTTGTGCATGATAAAAAATGTGCTATTATAGAAAAAGAGAGACTCTCTATGGCACTAAATTATCTATCCAAACTTGATATTGATTATCCTATAGTAGAAGTAGACAAAGATAGTTTTGATAGATTACAAAATAAGTTTTTGGAGATAAAAACAGGTAGTGATTTTGATTCTATCTCAACTGAGAGTAGTGATGATATTATTGAAGTAGAGTCAGATTTACTTGATTTCATACGAAATTCACAAGACTTATTATCAAATGAAGAGTCTGCTCCTGTGGTAAAATTAGTTAATTCACTATTTTT
>JANTFF010000112.1 GCA_024763575.1 Sulfurovum sp. | reverse complement strand
AAAAATCCTGATAAATATAGAAATTTTGATATTAGATTGCCAAAAGGAGTACTATTAGTAGGACCTCCAGGGGTTGGAAAAACGCTAATAGCAAAAGCAGTTGCAGGTGAAGCTCATGTACCATTTTTTTATCAAAGTGCAGCCTCTTTTGTACAGATATATGTAGGTATGGGTGCAAAAAGAGTAAATGAGCTATTCAATCGTGCTAAACAGATGGCTCCAAGTATTATATTTATAGATGAAATAGATGCTGTTGGAAAAAGTAGAGGTGGGTTTAGTAATGATGAGAGAGATGCAACACTAAATCAACTTCTAACTGAGATGGATGGATTTGAAGAGAGTTCAGGGGTAATGGTAATTGCAGCTACAAATAAAATAGATGTATTAGATGAAGCACTGCTTAGAGCTGGAAGATTTGATAGACGAGTTCATATCCCACTACCCGATTTCAAAGAGAGAGCATGTACACTCAAACTATATCTAAAAGGTAAAAATAGCTCTATAGACATAGAAAGAGTAGCACATAGTACTATAGGATTTAATACAGCATCACTAGAGACTTTGGTAAATGAAGCAGCACTTTATGCTTTGCGTGAAAATAAAACAGTAATAGAGACTTCAGATATAGAAGCCGTTAAAGACAAAGTACTATTTGGAAAACATAAAATACAGACATTTAATGAACAAGAGAAAAAGATACAAGCACTATATCAATCAGCAAAAGCAGTAACAGCTACTTGGTTAGAGGTTGATTATGAAAAGATAGGACTACTATCTTCTAGTTTTATCCCTCATAATAATGAGATACTATCCAAAACAGCATTAGAAAATGAGTTAAAGGTGCTATTAGCAGGTAGAGTAGCCACACAAGAGGCTTATGGTGAGCTTTTTACAAATGCAAAAGATGATATAAAAGAGGCAAAACTATTAAGCCAAAAGATTATAGAAGAGTTTGCAATGGCAGATAAGTATTTCTCATCATCTGTTCATATAGAGACACTTCTTCATAATGCAACATTAGAGGTCAAATCATTACTCTCAAAATTAGATAAAGTAGTAGAAAAAGTTAGAGAGTATCTATTGGAACATGAGACTATAACCCCAAAACAGACCAAAAAGATTTTAGATGAAATATTTTAATGGTTTTTCACTTAAAAATGAAGATATATTTTTTCAAGATTATATAATAGATAGTGACTATTGTGTAGCAGGATTTAGTTATGGTTCGCAGAGAGCTTTTGAATTTGTATATAATAGTCCAAATAGAGTAGATAGACTGATATTATTATCACCTGCATTTTTTCAAAACCATAAAAAAAGCTTTATAAGAACACAGCTTAGATATTATAAATCTAATCCACAAGCCTATATAGAACAGTTTGTTAAAAATGTAATCTATCCATCAAATACCAAATTAGAAGAGTATATTGACAAATGTAACTATAATGAACTAGAGTCACTTTTAACTTATATTTGGGATAGAGATAAGATAATAGAATTAATAGATAGAGGTGTAACTATAGAGGTATTTATAGGAGGAGAAGACAAAATAGTAAATTCACAAAAAAGTTTTGAGTTTTTTTGTGAATTAACTACTACATACCTCATAAAAGATGCTGGGCATCTGCTTTTATTCTAGAGTATATAGTCTGATGAATAGACTCTATATCTTTAGTAGCATCAATTAATAGATAGGGAATATCAAGCTTTTTTAAACTTTGATGCATATACTTTTGCACACTCATTAGATACTCCAATCCTCTTAACTCAATCCCATCAAGAGTTTTATCCTCTGCTTGGGTTCGCCGAGTTAGTGTCTCGATATCAGTCTTAAAAAGTATAATCAAATCAGGAAAGCTATCTTCTAATGCAAATCTATTAAGTTCAACTAAATATTCAAAATCAAAATTCCCATTAGCCAAAGCATATCCAATACCAGAGAGAAAACCTCTATCAGAGAGTATTAGTTTATCTCTATTTGGTTTAATAATTTCAGTATAGTGTTCAGACCTATCAGCCAAGAATAGAAGCAGTTCAGCTCTTTTGGAATTAAGAGAATTACTTAAAAGTATCTCTCTAGCCTTTTTTCCAAAATTAGTTCCACCAGGTTCTCTAGTAATAACTACATCTACATCTTTAAAATCTTTGGCTATCAAATCTATTTGTGTAGTTTTCCCACAAGTATCAATACCCTCAAATATTATATACATCTAAGAGTTCTTATTTATAATATCATTTAAAATTATTTTTGGAACTAAATGAGAAACTTTACCTCCAAAAGGTAGAAGAGAGCGAACAATAGATGAACTAATAAAAGCATTTTCTAAACTAGGCATCAAATAAATAGTCTCCAACTCTTTTTTTAGTGAAGCATTAGCATAACCCATCTGTAACTCATACTCAAAGTCACTAACGGCTCTTAGCCCCCTAATAATAATATTAGCATTAAGTTCATCAGATAAATCAACTAACAAAGAGTGAAATTTAATCACCTTAGCTTTAGGAAAATCAGATGTAGCCTTTTTTACCATATCTATTCTATTATCCAATGAAAACATTGGATTTTTGGCTTCATTGAAAGCTACAGCAACAATAATCTCATCAAACATAGCACACGCTCTTTTAATAATATCCAAATGCCCATTGGTAATAGGGTCAAAAGTACCAGGATATATAGCTCGTCTAAACTCCATTTCTAGCCTTTCCATCTCTCATATAAACTATTTTCTATTCCCAAACTATCATACCATTTACCGATAATAAATCGTTCCATATCATCAACACTATCAGATTGAGAATAGTATCCCATAACAGGAGGTGCAATAATAACATTTAATTGAGAAAGTTTCAACATATTCTCCAAAGCAATAGCAGAAAAAGGCATCTCACGAGGTGCAAGTAAGAGTTTTTTCTGCTCTTTGAGAGCTACAGAAGCTACACGAGTAACCAAATTATCAGCAATCCCACAAGATATTTTAGCAAGAGTATTCATACTACAAGGGATAATAGCAGTAGCATCAACCCTAAATGAACCTGAAGCAATAGATGCTCCTATATTCTCATTACTATGTAGTGTGATTTTTTTCTCTTCATAAGCCTCTACTATTTTGGCATGTTTAGAGGTTATAATATGTAGCTCTATATCATTTGGAAGATATTTTATAAATTTTTTGGCAAGGTTAGTTCCACTTGCTCCTGTTATGGCTAGGATTAGTTTCATTTTGTTTAATGCTTTATGTTAAGAAGATTGAAATAAGTGGTACCACAGGTCGGATTCGAACCGACACGCCCGAAGGCAGAAGATTTTGAGTCTACCAAGTCTACCAGTTCCATCACTGTGGCACATTCCAAGTTAAATTGGAATGCAATTTTACAGTAATGAACCTTAAAACAATGTTAAATTAGGCAACACTATCTTTTAAAGATTTACCAACCTTGAATTTAACAGCATTTCTCTCTGGGATTTGAACTTTTTTACCTGTTAATGGTACTCTTGCTTCTCTAGCAGATCTTTTTACTGTTGAGAATGAACCAAATCCAATAAAATTTACAGTTTGTTCATTTTTTAGTGCCTCTGTAATTGTCTCTAATATCGCACTTAATGCCTCATTTGCATCTTTTTTCGATAAACCTGATTTGTTTGCTACTGCTTCAATAAACTCAGCTTTTTTCATTCATACTTCCTTTTAAAAATATATACTCTCAATTCTACAATTATTTTTTTAAAAAAACAAGTTTTTATTTAAAAAAACCATTAAACATCCCAAAATAGGCATTTTGAGGTGAAAAATAGCTCTTATGTGTCAAATTTTTGTTATAATCCAAAAAAATATTAGTTTTTATTATTTTAGGAGATTTGGTGTATATTTATATTATTGTAGCTTTTATACTGTTTATTTATGGTGCTTTTTCGACTATTTTTCACTCTACGGATATGGTGGGTGGCATAGGTAGAGCGTATGGAGAGGCAAATTTATCACTATTTGGTTATTTGGCTTATATTGATTTGATTATTATATTATATCCTCTATATAAACTATATCACAATAGGTATCTATTGAAGCAGATTGACTTTTATGTTGGTTGGATTATATTTTTTATCTCTTTGATGATTTTGGAGTCTTTGGTACTTAAATTTAGTCAGGTTGGTAGTGTTGGGATAA
>JANTFF010000111.1 GCA_024763575.1 Sulfurovum sp. | reverse complement strand
ATTTAACTAAGCATATATTTTAGTATAAAACAACTTAAATAGTTATAAAAGTGTGACCAAATCATTCACTAATTGCTTTTAAAGATTTCATCATAGATATCTCTTCTCCACTACATTCACTCATTTTTTTCTTGATATGATTTCCTACTCTATCAGGATAGAGTCCATATCCCCAAAATATTTTTATATCTTTCTTTTTCATTAATTATAACATAATATTGTCATTAATATGAAAAAATTTAAATAAGAATTCATTACAATACTTCACATCTATATATCACTACACTTATAGCAAGACCTATTTATATAGTATTAATAAATCTAGTTGTAGAATAGTTCAAACTATTAAAACAGGAGACTTTATGAGAGAAATAGAATTTGATGTTGTAGTCAAAGCTGTTAGAGATATTATAGTGCATTGTGGAACGGATTTACCACAAGATACTTATGATGCACTAGAAGAGGCAATGGAAAACGAAGCGTCTCCAGTCAGTAAAGAGGTTATAAGACAAATATTAGAGAATGCCAATATAGCCAAAGATGAAAAGAGACCACTATGTCAAGATACAGGTTTAGCTGTATTTTTTGTAAAAGTTGGTGATGAGGTCAAAATCAAAGGTGGTCTGCTTAAAGATGCGATAAATAAAGGAACAGAACAAGGTTATACAGAGGCATATCTAAGAGCATCTACTTGTGAACCTTTTAGTCGGGCTAATCTCAAAGATACAGTAGGATATAACCTCCCTGCTATTATCCATTTTGATATTGTAGCAGGTGATAAGATAGATATTGAATATGCTGCAAAAGGTGGTGGGTCTGAAAATGTAAGTCGAGCTAGAGTTTTCCCACCAGCAGCAGGAAAAGATGGAATAGTAGAATATGTCAAAGAGGTAATATCAGATGCAGGTGGTAACCCTTGTCCTCCTATTACAGTAGGTGTGGGTATTGGTGGAACATTTGAAAAAGCAGCTATTAGCTCCAAACATGCACTATTTAGAGATATTGGTAGTAAAAATCCTGACCCTGAAATGGATGAAATGGAGCAAAGAATATTAACAGAGATTAATAAACTAGGAATTGGTGCAATGGGTATGGGTGGAACTAAAACTGCTCTAGCTGTTCATATTGAAGCAAACCCTTGTCATATCGCATCACTTCCAGTTTCAGTTAATGTTCAATGTCACTCATCAAGACACACTCATATCACTATATAAGGATAAAAGATGGCACAATACAGTTTAACAACACCACTAAGTAGTGAAGATACAAAAAAGCTAAAAGCTGGAGATACTGTTTTACTAAATGGAACACTATTTACTGCAAGAGATGCAGCACATAGCAGATTGGTAAAACTAATTGAAGAGGGAAAAGAGTTACCTTTTGATATAGAAGGTTCTGTTATCTATTTCGTAGGACCTACTCCTCCAAAACCAGGTGACCCAATCGGAAGTGCAGGACCTACTACTAGCTATAGAATGGATAGTTTTTCTCCAACTATGCTTAAAAATGGTTCAAAAGGTATGATAGGAAAAGGCAAACGAAGCCAAGAGGTGAAAGATGCTTGTGTAGAGTATGATGGAATATATTTTGGAGCAACAGGAGGAGCTGGAGCATTACTTGGTAAACAGATTACAAGTGCTGAAGTAATTGCATATCCTGAATTAGGGCCAGAGGCTGTACGAAAAATAACTGTAAAAGACTTTCCTGTAACTGTAATTAATGATACTCATGGAAATGACCTCTATCAAATGGGTAGAGAACAATATGAAGTCAAAGATTAAATAATAATTTAATCTAATTATTTTTAATTTAATATTTAAATTTAAAACTATATACATTTTAATATCTTATATTGATATAAGAAATGATAAACTTTGAGATATTAAAACAAGGAAGTGAAATGAAGTTATTACTAGCTCTTATGATTGCAGGTGTAACACTGTTTGCAGGTGGAGATATTAAACCAGACAGAGTCGTTTATCAAAAACCAGTAGTTCATCATCAAGGTTGTTATAAACCAAACATTAAAAAATGCCTAGATTGTGAAGATGTAGCAGAACTATGTCCATACAATAATGAAGATATACCTTTAGCAGAGACTGAACCATGTGAAGGTCTTATCAAACAACAACAAGCAGCTCAACAAGCAAATCAATAGTTATTTTACCACCTTTTGGTGGTATCTATTTAAAAAAGTAAATTAGCTAGTCCTGTATATATAGGTACTAAATATGAGTATAGATAATTATAAAAGAGTATCATAGAAATTGCCATAATAGATATATATATCCATATCATTTTATAAGACTTAGCAACCATAGCACCCCCTATCATACCGACAATCAAACCACCAATGTGTGCAGATAAATCAACAGACTCAAAAACAACACCAATTACAAGATTTAAAAATAAAATAATCCCAAACTCTTTCATAAAAGCTTTGAACTGCTCTTCCATTCGTCGGCGATGAACTATAACCATTCCAGACAATGCACCAAATATACCAAATATTGCCCCACTAGCTCCTATCCCTACTGTAGTAGGATGCATATATATAGAGATTAAACCTCCTGCTATACCTGATATAAAATATATACTAATATATGAGACTCTATCAAACCAAGACTCCATTACACGACCTACAAACCAAAGAGATAACATATTCATAGCAATATGTTCAATCCCACCATGTAAAAACATAGCTGTAACCAGTCTCCATAACTCACCATCTATTATAATACTAGGTCCAAATATAGCACCAATAGATAGAAGATATTGTGAACTCATATCAATAACATTAACTCCTACTAATAGAGGAGAGAGGAATATAATAGTATTGATAATGATTAATCCATAAGTAATTGGATATTGTTTTAACTGTTCGATAAATTATCCTTTTTTCTATAATCATAGCATAATAAATATATATAACATAAATAAAAAAGCTATTAAAAATAGTAGATAAAAAGCCCATTTTGAAAAAATAGCTCCAATAGACAAAAATATATAACCCACACCATAATACCATGGTACTAATATATTTGTAGTTTGGCTAGATAATCCAAAAAGATTTATAAGCCAACTATCAAAAACTCCACCTATACCAATTATATGAAGCCCAATAGCTAGAGGATAAAACAGAGTAAACCCCAAAGATAAAAAAGGAGAATATAACTGAAGAGATGTAACTGTAGGAAATATCAAATGAATAAGAGGTAACATTAAAACAAATATACCAAAAGAGATGATAAGTGTCATCCAAATTTTGTTGACATTAGAAAATCTTTTTATCAATAAAAATATATAAAAAACACCCAATACCGAAAACCAAAAAGCCAAAGAGAACAGCATTTTTGGAATTAATAGTAAAAGTATCATTACAATAGTTATCAAAAACTCAAAAGATATTAACTCAATACCCATAATAGCAACTACCAAACCTACAACCATCATCATATAAGAACGCATTAAAGATGCAGGAGAGCCTACAAACCAAACATACCACCCCAAAATCAATAAAACTATCAATCCTACATCTATTAAATCAAAACGATAAGGGAAATATCTCTGTTGAACTATACTATATATTGGTCTTATTAGAAAAAACAGTATGCCTGATAAAATAGCTAAATGAAATCCACTTAAAGCAATAAGATGACTAACTCCTAATATGGATACCTGTTTTCTCAGTTTTTTAGATAGTGGTTTAGCTAAAAAAATTGCTTGATAAAACTCTATTATCGTTGATTTAGTATGTTGATTGGCTATCTTTTGCGATAGTATAGATTTTAAATTAGTAATTTTAGGTGAGATAGAGTTTATCTCTGAAGATATATATCCTGTACCCAAATAATCAAAAAAACTTATTCGTTTTGAGGGAAAAAGTTTAAGGCGAACTTTTTTATCCAAAAGGTTATCAACACGATAAGTAGTTGTAAAAAAGTTTAAATTTAGTGAAGGAGCATATACTCTTAAAACAGTATAAGTTTTACCGTGTTTATGTTTTTCATATTGTTGGAGAACATCTACTGTAGTATAATAAAAAGGTTTGGCTATAAATTTATTATAATAATTATAAATCAAACCTAACCGTATAATAAATAGAAAAAAAAATAGTATAACTGTTATCCAAAACTCTTTGGAGTTAAGAAAAAGTTTTGGTTTTT
>JANTFF010000110.1 GCA_024763575.1 Sulfurovum sp. | reverse complement strand
AGTATAATAGATTGTTACCAAAAAGGATAGATTTGTCTAAAGTTAAGTGTACCCATTGTCAATTAGAGTTTGATGAAACCGTTATGATTACAGAAAAAGATAATCCAGATGTATATTTTTGTTGCAATGGGTGTCAAGGAGTTTATCATCTACTCAAAGATGATGGATTAGATAGTTTTTATGAAAAAATAGGAAACAATACAATTGCACCTCCTCTTACTTCATCTAAACAAGATAGTAGTAGTTTTGATATGGATAGTTTTCGACAACGATATATTAAATCTACACGAGATGGATTTAGTCAAATTGATTTAGTTATAGAGGGTATTCACTGTGCAGCGTGTGTTTGGCTTAATGAAAAAATACTAGATGATACAGATGGAGTATTAGAAGCTAATATAAATTTTACCAATAACAAAGCCAAAATAGTTTGGGATGAAGATACGATTAAACTATCACAAATAATAGATAAGATACGAAGTATAGGTTATAACGCATATCCTTATGATAGAAGTGAAGAGGATATAAAAGCAACTAATAAAAAGAGAGACTATTTTATTCGTATGGCTATAGCTATATTTGCTAGTATGAATATTATGATGATAGATATAGCCAAATATGCAGGGTTTTTTATGGGTATGAAGCCTGAAACTTTGCATCTTGTTCATATAGCAGAGTTTATATTCTCTACACCTGTACTATTTTATAGTGGTTGGATATTTTTTCGTGGAGCATATTATGGACTCAAAAATCGTATAGTTAATATGGATTTATTGGTAAGTTCAGGTGCAACACTTACATATATATACTCTATTTATGTACTTTTAGGTGGTGCAGGACATAGCTATTTTGACTCTGTGGCTATGATTATTACTTTTGTATTAGTAGGTAAATATCTCGAAGTCATTGGTAAAAAATCAGCAGTTGATACTATGGATAAAATCAAATCACAAGTTCCACTAGAGGCTACTATAATAGAAGAAGGTGGTAAAAAAGTAGTCCCACTTGACCAGATAAAAGTAGGAGATATTGTAGAGGTCAAAATAGGAGAAAAAGCTACCGTTGATGGTGAATTAATTGTTGATGAGGCTACATTTGATGAGAGTAGTATGACAGGAGAGTCTCTTCCTGTAGAAAAATCAAAAGGGGATAAAATCTATAGTGGAAGTATAAATGCAGGGCAAGTTATACGATATAGAGCTACTAAAAACTATGCAAATTCCACACTAAATGGAGTAGTAACCCTACTAGAAGATGCACTAAACTCCAAACCTCAAATAGAAGAGAGAGCTAATGAAATTTCTAAATATTTTTCTATTACTATACTAAGTTTGGCACTTCTAAGCTTTTTGGGTTGGTATCTATATAATAACAATTTTGAAAATGCGTTGATTATAGCTATATCTGTTATTGTTATTGCATGTCCTTGTGCTTTAGCGTTAGCTACTCCTATTGCTTCACTAATAGGTATTAATTGGGGGGCAAATAGAGGAGTACTGTTTAAAGAGGCAAAATTTATTGAAACTTTTGCAAAAGCTACTACTGTGGTACTAGATAAAACTGGAACTATAACAGATGGAAAACTTAGTATCAAAAAAGTTATTGGCTCAATAGATGATGATAAGTTACCTCTACTATATAGTTTAGTGGATAGCTCAACTCATCCTGTGAGTAAAGCCATCAAAAAATATCTCGAAAAAAATTATAGTAATTTAACTCAAGTAGAGTTAGAGAACATAACACAAATTCATGCCAAAGGTTTAGAGGCAATATATCAAGGCAAAAAACTATTAGGTGGAAATAGCCAACTACTAAAAGATAATGGTATAGATGTATCAATAGATAGCCAATATACTATATATAATTTTGCGATAGATAATCAACACATTATCTCATTTGAACTAGAAGATGCACTCAAATCAGATAGCAAAGAGCTAATAGAGTATTTCCAATCGGTAGGAATTGAACCTATTATGGCAACAGGAGACCATGAAAATGTGGCTAAAAGAATAGCTAAAGAGGTAGGAATAAAAGAGTACAAATCAACCATGTCACCAATAGATAAAGCTAATTATATAGAAAGGCTAAAAAAAGATGGTAAAATAGTAGTAATGGTAGGAGATGGAGTCAATGATGCTCTAGCACTTTCCAAAGCAGATGTATCAATAGCAATGGGAAGTGGAGCAGATGTAGCATTAGCTATGAGTGATGTAGTTATTTTAAATAATTCGCTTTTAGGTGTAAAAGATAGTTTTTATATATCAAGAAGAACCTATAAATTTATTAAACAAAATCTATCTATATCTTTAGTTTATAATGTTATAACTATACCTATAGCTATAGCAGGGTTTGTTATACCATTAGTCGCTGCACTATCTATGAGTCTAAGTTCACTACTAGTTGTAGGGAACTCTATGAGAATAACGGAGAAAGATTAATAACTACCAAAATTATGGTAGTTTAAATTCTAAAGCTCTTTCGACTAATATATCTGAAATCATATCACGACTATTGATAATATTGTTGATATTCAAATCAGAAATAACATCACCTTCAGAACTATTTCGTACTTTTACTATAGTATTAATATCAGCATTAAAGGAGTTGATATTTTCACAAATAAGCCGTATCTGATGTTGATTACTAATAGCTACAATAACAGCCAAAGAGTCTCTAACAGCAAAATGCTCTAGTACTCCCTTTTGTGCTGCATTGGCTAAAAATATAGACTCTTCACCATTAGCAATTGCCTTATCAACTAATTTAATATCATGTTCTAAAATTAGATACAATAGATTTTTCTCTTTTAATTTTTTGGCTATTTTTTTACCTATAGGTCCATACCCACATATAATAATATGTTTTTTATATCCTGTTGACTCTATAGCTCTCTCTCTAAGCTTAGTTGGTTCTTTGAACATGATATTTGCTATATATTTGATATTATTTAGAATAAATGGAGTAAGTACCATAGATAAGACTACAGTCATAATCATAATCTGATTAATATCTGATGAGATTAAATGGTGGCTAAAAGCTAGAGCAAAAATAGCCAATGCAAACTCACCTACTTGCATCAAAGATATAGAACTCTTGATAGCTGTTCTATCTTGGACAAAATATCTCAATGATATAAACATAATCAAAGCTTTTATTAACATAATAGCAACCAATAGACCCAAAATCACAAAACCATAATGCCATGCAATTATAGGCTCAATCTGCATACCAATAGTTACAAAAAATACACCCAATAGTATGTCTCTAAATGGAACTAAATCGGCTTCTATTCTATAACGAAATTTAGTCTCTGCTATAGTCATACCAGCAATAAATGCCCCTAATGAATAAGAGAAACCAAAAAGCTCTGCAAGTACAGATGCTGAAATAACAATCAAAAGAACTGACCCTAAAAATATCTCTTCTGAATTAGAAGATATAACCCAATCAAAAAATCTCTCTATAAAAAATTTACCAATAAAAAATAAAATTAGAAATACTACAATAGCACTTATTAAAGTACTAATAAGTAGATGAGATACAGAGCTATTTTCAGAAGTAAATATAGAAATCATCAATAACATAGGAATAACAGCTAAATCTTGAAATATTAATATACCAACAGCAATCCGTCCATACCCTGAATGTATCTGATTTTTTTCATTAAGTACTTTGAGGACAATAGCAGTTGAAGATAAAGCTAAAGCAAATCCTACTACAATAGCACTTTTGGTCTCTAAACCAAAAGCATAGTGAGCTAATGCTGTAAATACAAATCCACTAAGTATTACCTGTAAAGCACCATAAACAAATACCTCTTTTTTCATGGATTTCATATGCCCTATAGAGAACTCTAATCCTATAGTAAACATCAAAAATACAATACCAAACTCTGCTAAATGAGATAATGTCTCTTGAGAATGCAGACCAAAATCAAACATCTGCATAGTAATTAGACCTGTAAATATATATCCTATAACAGTTGGTATATCAAACTTTTTCAAAAATACATTGATAATAGTTGATATAGCTATTGTTACTATTAATATCAGTAATATCTGTTCCAAATTATCCCCTAATATCTATTTGACTACTGCTCTAAAACCCATACGAAACTCTTTTCCTGCTGGTATGGCTTTGAAATGAAACTCTATATAATTAATTCCATTATCCTCTTTTTGTGTCAA
>JANTFF010000109.1 GCA_024763575.1 Sulfurovum sp. | reverse complement strand
AATAATAATTATAAGATACCATTTATGAGTTTTTAAGAGTTCAAAAAGAGTGTTTAGATTTAACATTATATTTTTCCTAGTATTTTAATAACATATTATATTTTTTTATATATAAATATATTATTAAATATTAGAATTTTATAAGAAAGTTAAAGCTAATTATAAATTATAAAAATAGTTAGTAGCCTCAACAAATCCATCAATAGAGCCACAATCAAATCTTTTGCCTTTAAATTTAAAGGCTACAACTCTATCATTTTTTGCTTGTTGCATAAGTGCATCTGTAATCTGTATCTCTCCACCTTTTCCTGCTTGTGTACTTCTCAAAATATTAAAAATATCAGGTGTCAATATATATCGTCCTATAATTGCCATATTGGTTGGAGCATTTTTTGGGTCAGGCTTTTCAATCATATTATGCACACGATAAATATCATCTCTACCATGAACTAAATCACCATCTATAATACCATATTTATAAGTCTTATCTTCTGGAACCTCTTCTATAGCCACTACAGAACATTGATACTTATTATAAACCTCTATCATCTGCTTTAATACACCATCTGCATTATGGTTAGTACATAAATCATCAGCCAATACTACAGCAAAGGGTTCATCTCCTATAAGAGTCTCTCCTGTCAAAATAGCATGACCTAAACCTTTCATCTCAATTTGTCTAGTATAGGAAAAGGTACATTTAGATATTAATGAACGAATTTCATCAAGTAGTAGTTCTTTGGAATTACCTTTTATCTGATTTTCTAACTCATAAGATATATCAAAATGGTCTTCTATAGCTCTTTTTCCTCTACCTGTTACTATAGCCATAGTAGTAATCCCTGCCTCAACAGCCTCTTCTACGCCATGTTGGATAAGAGGTTTAGTAAGTATTGGCAACATCTCTTTGGGTGTAGCTTTAGTGGCAGGTAAAAACCTTGTCCCATAACCAGCAGCAGGAAATAAACATTTATTAATTGTCATCTATAACTTCTTTAAAAATTTACTCAATAGTACAATTTTAGTACCATTTACCCTACCCTCAATAGCTTCAGGACTCTCTATATGAATATTTTTAACAGTAGTTCCCTGTTTTGCTGTAAATCCAGCACCTTTGACTACTAAATCTTTGATAATAGATACACTATCACCCTCTTCTAATATAGTTCCATTACTATCTCGTGTAGGTTCTACTTTTTCTGTTGTCAATCCTTCATTTGCCCACTCTAAAACTTCAGGTTCAAGATACATCATATCTATTAAATCTTGTGAACCCAATTTTGTCAAAAGTCTATAAGCAGTAACTTGAACAGCAGGTTCACTACTCCACATACTATCACTCAAACAGTGCCAATGGTTTTTATCATTAGTTGGTTCATCTATTGAAGATGCACACTTAGAACAGATAACTATACTCTCATCTTTTGGTTCTACTTTGTACTCTTGCAAACCATTACTATCTCCACATAAATCACATACAGTTTTATCTAAACTCATAAATATTATCCTTTAAAAAAATATAAGTGTATTTTAGCAAATAATTATGATTTTACACCTATTTGATGATACTCAAATCCAATTTTTTCTAAATTATCTTTATTATACTGATTTCTACCATCAAAAATTATAGAGTTATTGAGTCTTTTGCTTATCTCTTCAAAGTCAGGTGAACGAAACTCTTTCCACTCTGTAAGTAAAAGCATAGCATCACTATTAACTAATGCTGTATATTTACTATCAACATACTCTACACTATTATTATCTTTTAGATAATAACTCTCAGCCTCTTTTCGTGCTTTTGGGTCATAAGCTTTTATTTTTGCTCCTCTTTTAGTAAGCTCATTTATAACAGTAATAGAACTAGCCTCTCGCATATCATCAGTCTCAGGCTTAAATGCAAGTCCCCAAACAGCAAAGGTTTTACCATCTAAATTTTCACCAAATATTTTAATAACTTTATCAGATATTACTCTCTTTTGAGCATAATTTACCTCTTCTACTGCATCTAAAATTTTAGGAGTATAACCGTAATCTTTTGCAGTTTTGGCTAAAGCTTGAACATCTTTTGGGAAACATGAACCACCATATCCACAACCTGGGTAGATAAATGAGTAACCAATTCTACTATCACTTCCTATTCCATTACGAACTTGATTAATATCTGCTCCAACTCTCTCACAAATATTAGAAATTTCATTCATAAAAGATATTTTGGTAGCCAACATCGCATTGGCTGTATATTTTGTCATCTCTGCTGAACGAATATCCATAGATATAAATCTATCATGACTTCTTGTAAATGGGGCATATAACTCTCTCATTATATCTATAGCCTCTTTGGTTTTGGCACCAATTACCACTCTATCAGGCTTCATAAAATCACTAATAGCATCTCCCTCTTTTAAAAATTCAGGATTAGATATAATATCAAAGGTTAAACCACTTTCTCTTTTATCCAACTCATTTTGGATTGTCTCTCCCACCTTATCAGCAGTTCCTACAGGTACTGTACTTTTATCAACTACAAACATATGATGTTTCATATTTTGACCAATTGACTTAGCTACAGCTAATACATATTGTAAATCAGCACTTCCATCTTCACCCATTGGTGTACCAACAGCTATAAAACAGATATTAGAGTTATCTAGTGCCTCTTTTATATCAGTGGTAAAATTTAATGTACCTTTTTTATAGTTTTCCAAAACCATTCTCTCTAATCCTGGTTCATATATAGGAACTATACCCTCTTTTAGAGAATTAACCTTTTTCTCATCTATATCTACACATATTACATCATTACCCATTTCAGCAAAACATGTTCCACTAACTAGCCCTACATAACCTGTACCTATTACACTTATTTTCACTTATATACTCCACAAAAATCTATTATTTTTTTATTATCATCTATTTGAATATCTTTAAACTCTTTGTGAGCTACCAAAAAGACAATGATATCAGCTTCTTTAATTGCTTCATGATATTCTACTATATTAAACTCATCAAAAGATTTAATATTAGGTTCAACAGCTAAAATTTCTAAATCATCTTTTATAAGTTCTCTTGTAATATAGAGTGCAGGAGACTCTCTTAGGTCATCAATATTAGGTTTAAAGGCTAATCCCATACATGCAACTTTAGCTACTCTACCTACCTCTTTTTCAAAATTTAATGCTCTATTTTTTATTTTTTCTATAGCCCATTGTGTTTTATATGTATTAACCTCTCTAGCTATTCTTATTATCTTGGCATCATCTCCACCTGCATGAACTATAAACCAAGGGTCAACAGCAATACAGTGTCCCCCTACTCCAGCACTAGGTTGCAAGACATTAACTCTAGGGTGTCTATTGGTTAGAGAGATAAGTTCCCAAACATCAATTCCAAACTTATCACATAATATAGAAAGTTCATTAGCAAAAGCTATATTTACATCTCGAAAAGAGTTCTCTGTGAGTTTTGCCATTTCTGCTGTTTTGGCATCAGTTGGTAATACTTCCCCTTTGACAAATGTTTTATAAAACTCTACTGTTTTAGCAGTAGCTTGTGGTGTCAAACCACCTACTATTCTATCATTTTCAACCAATTCACGCATAATCTTACCAGGAAGAACCCTCTCTGGACAGTGTGATATATATATTTTAGATGTATCAACACCATTATCTCTTAATACTTCTTCTATTTTATCTGTTGTCCCTACAGGAGAGGTTGATTCCAAAATTACAATATTGCCTTCTTGAATATAAGGAGCTATAGATTTAGTAGCTTCTACTACAAAATCTATATTTGGTACATACCCATCATGAAATGGTGTAGGAACAGCAATAATAAATATATCAGATTGTGACGGTTGGGTATGAGCTACCATATGCCCACTATTGATAGCAGACCTTACAAAAGTATCTAAATCAGGTTCTACTATATGTATCTCTCCACGGTTAATAATATCAACTGTTGACTGTACTACATCTACTCCATGAATTTGATACCCTCTATTTGCCAAAAGTGATGCTGTTGGCAGACCAATATAACCTAAGCCTATTACACATATTTTTTTATTCATTAAGACTCTTTCTATGTATTTTTGTTTTATATTATGTTATTATACGGCTTTTCCCTTTGATGGAACTAAAATTTCTTTTTTACCTGCTATATTTTGAAGTATATCTAACATATTATTTGCCAA
>JANTFF010000108.1 GCA_024763575.1 Sulfurovum sp. | reverse complement strand
TCAAAAAGATGAAAATGGTGATGAAGCATTGGTTTTGAGTGATGGAAATTGTAATGAGCTTTTTATTGATGATGCACTTTATGGTTATTTAAACGATATTTCAGCCAAAAAGTTTATTTATTTTTTAATCCTAAAGATGGATTGAAGTAATATAATTAAAATAGAATGATTTTAAGATTTAAAGTGGTGGCGCCAGACGGAATCGAACCGCCGACACAAGGATTTTCAATCCTTTGCTCTACCGACTGAGCTATGGAGCCATTTATAAGTAGTACTTCTTGTTTGAAGTGGCTGAAATTATAGCCACTTAAACTTAAAATAATATTAAACTATTTGATTTTTTTGATAAATTTGAAAAATTCTTCTCCTCTATGTTTGTAAGAGTTAAATTGGTCATAACTAGCTGCTGCGGGAGAAAGCAAAGCTACATCGTCTTGGTCTCTCTCTTTTGATATAATATCTACTGCATTTTCTAGGGTTTGACATGGAGTAAACTCTATATTGTATCTATTAGCAAGATTTGCTAATCTATCACTATTTGCTCCTATGGTATAGAGTTTAATCTCTTTATCTATCATAACCTCAAATAGAGGGGATAAATTAGCTCCTTTGTCATCTCCACCTATAATTAGTCTGATAAATTTATCACTATAACCTTTTATGGCTTGTATTGTTGCATCTAGGTTAGTGGCTTTTGAATCATTTACCCATAGTCTGCCTTTTATATCTGTGGTCTCCTCTTGTCTATGGTTATCTAGTTTGAAACTATTTATAGTATCATAGTCTATCTCATCAAATAGGGTTTTGGTAACTGCTAGGGCTAACAAGGCATCTTCTAAAAAGGCTGATTTGAAATTGATTTTGGAGCTATCTATATCAAAATAGTTTTCTAAAAATTGGGTAGAGTCATACTCTACTACAAATGCATCTGTTTGTGGTAAGTTTAATCCTTTTGGTATTAGGGCTAGTTCTCCCTCTTTCATTGTTTTTAGAGGCTTTAGTTTGTCTATTTCATACTGTTTGGCTGTTCCATGCCAATCTATATGGTCAGGGGTAATTGGTAACAACAGATATATATTTGGTGATGCTATATTGGTATGATGTAGAGTAAATGAGCTTGATTCTAATATCCATATTGGAGCATTAGTATCTAAATTAGCTAATGGAGTACCTATATTTCCTCCTGTGACTGCTCCTCTTTTTGCTAGTAGGTGACCTAACATCTGTGTGGTTGTGGTTTTTCCATTTGTTCCACTAATCCAAATACTAAAAGGCATATCTGGGGCAAAAAAGTCATATTCACTTATAAGATTATTGGCTTTTTGTATTAGAGGGTGTGTTGGTTTGAAACTAGGAGTTGTAACTTCTAGTTTGCTTTTTATTGGATTAAACATATTTGATGGAAATATTTGATTATTATCTTTATCTCTGTATAGTTCTTGGGCTTTATCATCAAAGAATATACACTCTCCACCTAATTTTTTTGCTATGGCTTTGGTAGTTAATCCATAGCCAAATAGAGTTGGTTTAATCATTCTATCTCCTCTATCTTAGTTTTAGTGTGATTAGTGCAAAGATATTTGCGATAAAAGCAATCATCCAAAAACGAACAATAATCTTATTTTCTGCCCACTCTTTCATCTCAAAATGGTGATGTATTGGAGCCATAAGGAATATCCTTTTTTGTCGAATTTTATAGCTTCCTACTTGAAGTATGACTGATAGTGTCTCTATTACAAATATTAGACCAACCAAAACTAAAAGTACTTCACTTTTTCCTATAATTGCAAGATATGCCAATACCCCACCAATAGCTAGTGAGCCCGTATCTCCCATAAATATTTCAGCAGGATAACAGTTGTACCACAAAAATCCAAGTAATGCACCCGATAGTGATGAAGCCAATACCGTTACCTCTCCTACCCCTTCAATATTTGGCAAAAGAAGATAGCCTGAAAAGACATGGTGTCCTGTAATATATACAATAATTCCTAAAGTTGCCAAACTAAAAATAGATGGAACAGTAGCTAATCCATCTAATCCATCAGTAAGGTTTACAGCATTTGTCGTAGCCAAAAATACAACAACCCAAAAAATTATAGCAAAATAGCTTATATCTAATACAGGCTCTTTAATAAATGGGAAATATATAGTTGTTGGAAAATCTGCAACAAAGATTAAAAAAAGTGTGACTATAACACCAATAATAGCTTGAAGTATTAGTTTACCTCTACTTGTGAGTCCTTTTAGATTATCTCCTGTTAATATTTTTCCTAAGTCATCTTTGAACCCTACTAGTGCAAAACCTACCATAGTGATAACTCCTGCAATAATGTATGGATTGAAGATATTAGCAGTTATAATAACAGATAGTAGTGTAGCTACTACAAAAACAGCCCCACCCATAGTAGGTGTATTTTTTTTATCAGCATGATTGGGGACATATTTGTTTATAGGTTGCTGGGCTTTTCTTGATATTGCCCAAGCCATAAATTTTGGCAATAATAGTAGTGTTAATCCAAATGCCACAAAAAAGCTAATCCCTGCTCTAACAGAGATATATTGTAAAATATTGATGTGAAATAGTTCGTAGAGTGTATATAACATGTGATAAAAATCCTGATTTAAGTAAATAAGTGATATTTTACTTAAAATATTCTAAAAGATAGGGTTAAACGAATGAAGATACAAAAAACTATTTTAATTATTACTGATGGCATAGGTTATAAGCCTAATAGTAGTTGTAATGCATTTGAAGATGCTACCAAACCTACTTATGATAAACTATTGTCATCTGTTCCAAAAACGCTAATATCTACACATGGGCTTAGTGTTGGTCTGCCAGAGGGACAAATGGGTAACTCTGAAGTTGGACATATGACAATTGGAGCAGGTAGAGTTCTTTATCAAGATTTAGTCAAAATATCTTTAGCTATAGAAGATAAAAGTATAGAGAAAAATGAAGCACTAAATAGTACTTTGGATAGAAGTAATAGAGTGCATATTATTGGACTACTAAGTGATGGAGGGGTTCACTCTCATATACAACATATTATAGGTTTGGCACAGTTAGCAAAAGCTAGAGGTAAAAAGGTATTTTTGCATCTAATAACTGATGGTAGAGATGTATCTCCTACATCTGCCAAAATATTTATAGAACAGATAGAGGCTATTTGTGATGAAGATATAACTATAGCTACTATTGGTGGACGATTTTATACTATGGATAGAGATAATAGATGGGATAGAGTCCAAAAGGGCTATAATGCTATAGTTAATGCTACTCCATTTACTTTACAAGATATAAAAGATTATATTGATGAGTCATATCAATCTAAAATATATGATGAGTTTATAGAACCTATAGCATTTAATGGTTATAATGGAATAAAAGAGGGAGATAGTGTTATAGTAGCAAACTTCCGTTCAGATAGAGTTCGAGAGATTACAACAGCTCTTGGAGACAAAGATTTTAATGGATTTGATAGAGAGTATATACCTCTAAATATTGTAACTATGACAGAGTATGATGCATCATTTCCATATCCTGTAATGTTTAGAAAAGAAGTACCCAAAAACACACTAGCAGAGGTGATAAGCCAAGCAAAATTAACCCAACTCCATACAGCAGAGACTGAAAAATATGCACATGTGACATTTTTCCTAAATGGTGGAGTAGAAGAGCCAATGATAGGTGAGAGTAGAGTACTAATACCTAGCCCAAAAGTTAAAACATATGATATGAAGCCTGAAATGTCAGCTCCCCAAGTAGGAGAGGCTGTTAGAATAGGTATGGATGAGAATTATGATTTGATAGTAGTCAATTTTGCCAATGGTGATATGGTAGGACATACAGGAGACTATGAAGCTGCCAAAATAGCTGTAAATGCTGTAGATAAACAGATAGGCAAAATATTAGATAAAGCCAAAGAAGAAGATTATGCTATTGTTTTAACATCAGACCATGGAAATTGTGAAGAGATGTGTGATAAAGAGGGGCATAGATTGACAAATCATACCGTTGGAGAAGTTTGGTGTTATGTTATAGCTAATGGTGTTAATAAATTAAAAGATGGTGGAGGGCTTAATAATATAGCTCCAACAGTCCTTAAAATTATGGGATTGGACATACCAAAAGAGATGGATACTTCTCTGATATAAGACTAATTTACTCTTTTTAAATACTATTTACAAAACATATTTAATT